>NZ_JBEZLR010000001.1:22353-270233 GCF_040652275.1 Streptomyces sp. NPDC048275 | reverse complement strand
AGCTTCCTTCGCCCCTGCGGCCCCCGGTCCTTGCGTATCTCGAAGTCCATTGCATCCCCTGAGCTGGGGTGTTGCAACGACCACTAGAACTCAAGTTCCGTCCCGCGGGGCCCTTCGCCACGCCTGGGACGTGTGACGCCGCCCCGCCACTCATGGGGTCCCTCATGTGACACAGCCCACATAAAAATTCTGTGAATGGAGGCACAACCATTCACAGGTTTCCCGGGTCACACCTGACGAACCAACGGCCACAACCGCGCCCCACACGCGGAGGCCTCACCCAAAATCGCGTGCCGCTGCACCGCGGCACACCGGACTTTCGAGGTCTTCATGAAGCTTCGCCGTGCCATGGCCGTCGCGGCCGCGACGGCAGCCATAGCCCCACTGGCGCTGCTTTCGGCGCCGACCGCCTTCGCGACGGACGAGAGCTCTTCCCCCAGCGCGACGGTCTCCGAGTCGGCCAGCGAGTCGGTGCCCGCGTCTCCGACCGACACCGCTCCCGAGCCCAGCGACACCGCCTCCGCGTCGGAGTCCGCGAGCGAGTCCGCTCCGGCCCCGAGCGACAGCGCGAGCCCCTCCGCGAGCGCGACCGAGTCGGCTTCGCCTTCCGCGTCGACGTCGGCCACGCCCACGGAGTCCGCGGAGCCGTCGGACCTCCCGAGCGACTGCCCCGTGGACGACGACGGCGTGGACGCCGACTCCCAGCTGTCCCTGGCCATCTCCGGGCTGCCCGGCAAGATCGTCGCGGGCAGCGGCTGGCACGCCTTCACGCTGAGCGCCGCCAACAAGAGCAGCGAGGACCTCGGTCAGGTCCAGTGGCTCGCCGCCGTCGACAACTACTCGGAGAGCGACGACGAGGACGACTGGCTGGCCACCTACGCGCAGCTCGAGTTCTTCAACCCCGAGACCAAGACGTGGGAGTCCATCGCCGACGAGGTGGGCAACGGCTTCTACTTCGGCGAGACCACGCTGGGCGCCAAGGAGACGGTCGCCATCAAGCTCCGCGTCAACATCGGCGCGGACGCCCCGGCCGGCGACGGTTACGCCATCGGCTTCGGCGGCTACCTGGACGAGGAGAAGGACTGCGTCCACAGCTCCTTCGCGTTCTACGAGCTCACCGTCCTCGCGGCCGGCAGCAGCAACGAGAACCCCGGCGAGCCCAAGCCGGGCAACGGTGACGGGCCGTCCGGCGGCCAGGAGCCGCAGGGCGGCGTCAAGGAGATCCCGGCCACCGGCAGCCTCGCCGAGACCGGTTCCTCGTCCGCCCTCCCGACCATCGGCCTCGTCGGCGGTATCGCCGTCCTCGCCGGTGCCGGTGCGGTGTTCGTGGTGCGTCGCCGCAAGTCAGGTGACGTGACCGCGTAACACGGTCGAACACAGTCCGCTTAGGCGGCCTCACGCCTCGTACAAAGAAGAAGGACCTGCGCTCGGAGGGGGGCGCAGGTCCTTCTTCTTTGCCCGTACAGGGGGGGGTGCCGTGCGGGGGTTACGACTTCGGCCGCACCGTCGGCATCCCCAGGAACGGCAGCTTCAGCGCGCCGAACGCGTCCGCGGGCACCATCGGGTTGCGCGGCTCCACCGGCTTCAGGCGTTCGTACGCCGTGCCCTGCGCCGGACGCGGGTCCGCCTCGCCCTTGTTGGGCCAGTACGACATCGCGCGCTCGGCCTGCGCGGTGATGGTGAGCGACGGATTGACGCCGAGGTTCGCGGAGACGGCGGCACCGTCGACGACGGAGATGCCGGGGTGGCCGTACAGCCGGTGGTACGGGTCGATCACGCCGGTCTCCCGGGAGTCGCCGATCGGACAGCCGCCCAGGAAGTGCGCGGTGAGGGGCGTACCCATCAGCTCGCCCACGTTGCTGCCCGGGAAGCCGTTGATCTCCGCGGCGACGGCGGACGCGGCCTCCGACGCGGCCTTGATCTGCTTGGGGTTGGGAGCACCGTGTCCCTGTCGGGCGGTCAGCAGCCCCTTCCCCGCGCCCTTCGGCTTCAGATACGTCGTCAGCGAGTTGTCCAGCGACTGCATGACCAGCCCGATGATGGTCCGCTCGGACCAGCGGCGGTTGGAGAGCGAGCGGAGCACGAGGACCGGGTGCTTCGCCGCATTCGCGAGCCACCCCAACACCCTCGACGATCCCTCCGTGTAGGGGACTTGGAGGATGGACAGACCACCCATCGCGTTCGATCCCTTGCCGTATCGGACGGGTTCGATGTGGGTGTTCTCGTCCGGGTGGATCGAGGAGGTGATGGCGACGCCCTGGGTGAAGTCGGCCCTGGGCGTGCCGTGTTGCTTCCGGTAGCGGCGGTCGACGGTCTGCGCGCCCACCAGCGCCTCGGAGTTGGTACGGGTGAGCTCGCCCAACCTGCCGGACATGTACGGCAGTTGGCCGCCCGCCTGCATCCGGTGCAGCAGCGTCTGCGTACCGTACGTACCGGCGGCGACGACCACCCGCCGCGCCGTGAAGGTCCGCCCCTCGCCCTTCCGCTTCTCGTCGGTGGGCAGGGTGGCGACGGCGTACCCGCCCTGCGAGTCGTCGGTGACGGACACGACGGTCGTCATCGGGTGGACGACGGCGCCCGCCTTCTCCGCCAGGTACAGATAGTTCTCGTTGAGGGTGTTCTTCGCGCCGTGGCGGCAGCCCGTCATGCACTCGCCGCACTCCGTGCACGCCTTGCGGGCGGGTCCGGCCCCGCCGAAGTACGGGTCCGCGACCTCCTCGCCGGCCCGGGCCTTCACCGTCCCGTCCGCGTCCTGACCGTCCCCGAAGAACACGCCCACCGGCGCCATGTGGAAGGTGTCACCGACGCCCATCCGCTGCGCGGCCGCCTTGAGGTGGACGTCGGAGGGGGTCATCGTCGGGTTGAGGCGTACGCCGAGCATGCGGCGCGCCTGGTCGTAGTACGGCCGCAGCTCCTCCTGCCAGTCGGTGATGTCCTTCCACTGCGGATCGTCGAAGAACGCTTTCGGCGGTACGTAGAGGGTGTTGGCGTAGTTGAGCGAGCCGCCGCCGACGCCCGCGCCCGCCAACACCATGACGTTGCCCAGGAGATGGATGCGCTGGATGCCGTACATGCCGAGCGCCGGGGCCCAGAGGTAGTTCTTGATGTCCCAGGAGTTCTTCGGCAGTGCGTCACGCGTGAAGCGGCGGCCCGCTTCCAACACGCCTACGCGGTATCCCTTTTCGGTGAGCCGGAGGGCGGTGACACAACCGCCGAAGCCCGAGCCGACGACGATGACGTCGTAGTCGTACGCGCCATCGTTCGCGTCGTCATCCTGCTGCTGGACAGAGTTCTCCTGTGACACGTGCTGCTCTCCTCGTTGAGAACGTGGTGCGGCCTAACGCAGTCGGAGTGCCTTCATGACCCTGAGGCTCCGGCTCATGAACTCCGCGTACTTCTCGTCGTCCATGCCGAGCGAGGGCGCCATCGGCAGCAGTCGCTGGTGGGCGACGGTCTGCGCCTCGGTGTACTTGAGGATGCCCTCGGAGCCGTGGCGGCGGCCGAGACCGGAGTCCTTCATGCCGCCCATCGGCGACTGGACGCTGCCGTAGGCGGGCGCGTACCCCTCGTTGACGTTCACGGTCCCGGTGCGCAGCCGTGCCGCGACCGCGCGCCCCCTCCGCCCGCCCTTGGTCCAGACGGACGAATTGAGGCCGTACGCCGTGGAGTTGGCGAGTTCGACGACCTCGTCCTCGGTCTTGAAGCGGTAGAGGGAGACGACCGGCCCGAAGGTCTCCTCCGTACAGACGGCCATCGGGGCCTCGACGCCGTCGAGGATGGTGGGCTCGTAGAAGTAGGGGCCGATGTCGGGACGGGCGACGCCACCGGCGACGACCTTCGCGCCCTTCGCGACGGCCTCCTCCACATGCCGGGTCACGGTCTCCAGCTGGCGCTCCCCCACCAGCGAACCCATGTCGGCGCCGTACGCGAGGGATGTGCCGAGCCGCATGGCCTTGGTCCGGGCGGCGAAGCGCTCCGCGAAGGCGTCCGCGATGGACTCGTGGACGTACAACCGCTCGATGGAGATGCAGAGTTGGCCAGCGGAGGAGAAGCAGGCGCGGACGGCGCCCGCGGCGGCCTTGTCGATGTCGGCGTCCTCGAGGACCACCATGGCGTTCTTGCCGCCGAGTTCGAGGGAGACACCGACGAGACGGGCGGCGGCGCCCTGGGCGACCTCGCGGCCGGTCCGGGTCGACCCGGTGAAGGAGACGTAGTCGGCGTGCTTGACGACCTCAGGGCCGACCACGGGTCCGTCGCCGATGACGACTTGGAACACCTCGGCGGGCAGCCCGGCCTCGATGAGCAGATCACGCGCCCAGAGGGCGGTGAGGCAGGTCTCCGTGTCGGGCTTCATGACGACCGCGTTGCCCGCGACGAAGGCAGGGATCGCGTCGCCGACCGACAGTTCGAGGGGGTAGTTCCAGGGCGCGATCTGGCCGATGACGCCGCGCGGGTGGCGCAGTTCGGTGACCTTGGTGAGGGTGGGCATGGCGCCGGCGTGCCGCTTGGGACGGAGGTAGGCGGGGGCCTTGCGTCCGTAGTGCCGCGCGGCCACGACGACGGCCTGCACCTCTTCGTGGGCGTGCAGTCGCGCCTTGCCCGTCTCCAGCTGGATCAGGTCCAGCACCTCGGCCTGGCGGGCGAGCACGAGGTCGTGGAAGCGGAGGAGAACGGCGGCGCGCTGCCGCACCGGGGTGGCCCCCCAGGCGACCTGGGCCTTCCGCGCCCGCTCGAAGGCGGTCGCCACGTCCTCGGGGGTGGACTCGGGCAGGTCGGCCAGCTTCTCGCCGGTGAACGGGGTGTGGTTGGCGGTCCGTCCGGAGCCGACGACACCCTTGGTGAGCTGGGCGACCAGCTCAGGCGTGACCACGTCGGCGGCGGTGCGCGCGCCGGTGGGAGCGGGGGCGAGAGGGTTGGCGCCGGGGGTGTCCGTGCCAGTCTTCTCGAGCTGGTCCGTGCCGGTCTTTTCCGCGGCCTGCGAGTCCGTCATGAGCCGCAGGGTATGCCGGACCGCGCCCTTTGGGTACCCGTCGGTAATCGCCTTTCACCGACCGCTCACACACTGCCAGTGATCGCTGGCAACAAAGTTCCTGATCAGGGCGTTACGGGTCCGACGATCACGGATTGACGACTCCGGGCGGATCTTGGACATCCTGGCCGGAGCCCTCCGCACCCTCCGCGAACCCTGAGGTGTCCAGTGCGAAGTCGAACGGCGCGGGCACGTGCAACGGCCGCCCGAAGGGGACGGTGGTCCGCGACCGGTACCCCTTGGCCGACGGGTCCCAGAAGGCGGTGACCTCCTGGACCTGCATGTCGAGCACGAGATAGACGGGCACGACCCGTCCGTACGTGTCCAGCTTGTCGAGCCAGTCGGCGTCCTTGGTGGAGTCGGACGTCAGCTCGGCGACGAGGGAGAGCGCGGCACCGTCGGCGTGCCGGCCTTCGGCGTCGAAGGCGGCTTCGTCTGCGACAAAGAGATCGGGCCCAAAACCGCGCTCGGCAGGCGGAAACACGAACAGGAACGGCGACGTCTCCGCGACATGCCCCTCAGGCGCATGAGCCTCCACCTGACTGCGCAGCCTCCGCATGGGACGCAGGTAGCGCAGCTTCGACCACGGCGACACGACGATCTTCCCCCGGATGAGTTCGGCCTTGTAGCCGTCAGGTGTGTCCAGCTCCTCGACGATCCGGAGCATGTCCTCGAAGGCTCCGGCCGGAGGGCCGTCTATGGCCGTCGGACGCTCGGTCATGATGGTCACCACGGTCCTCCCCTGATTACAGAGCGTGTCTCCGTCTCCACCATAGTGCCGGGCCATCTCAATCACCTGCCGCCCGGCCGCTCTCGCGCCACCACCCGGCGCACGGCCTGAGGCCCCAGCTCCCGTGGCGCGACGGTTTCCCGGTGAAGCCGAGATCAGAGCTCGTCCAGACCGTCATCCGGGTCGTCGTATTCCTCGGCCAGGCGAAGCCCCAGATCGGATTCCCAGTCCTGCGCCCAGTGCCGCAGGTCCGTGATCTCCTCCTGCGTCAGCCCGTACGCGGAGAACTCCTCGTCGCTGACCCAGACAACGCTCTCCAGCCGATCACGCAGCTCCCGCAGATCGAACTCCTCGTCGTCGCGAAGCCCCAACTGCTCAAGTTCCACGACGGAGTAGTACACGCAGGCGGCACGCACATCGATCACGTCTCTCGGCAGACCACGATCCCCCAGCGCGCGCACCTTCATCGACACCAGATCTTCGAGATCGACCACTGGGCCGACATCCATGCAGACAGGCCGCCGGGACAGGGCTTCCTTGAGCAGGTCGACCTCGCAGGCCTCCCGGCTGTCGGGGTCGGTGACCAGCAACCGCGCCTTCAGAGACCTGGTGTCAACCACGGCGACCGACCACCCCTTGTCCCGCAGGCCTCCGGCGAGCTTCGCCACGATGTCCGCCATCGAGGCCGGGTGCTGGGTCGCAAAGTCCAGGTCCTGGCTCGGCCGACTGACAAGACCGTGCGCCTGCACGGCGTAGCCGCCGGCCAAGGCGAGGTCGTACACACCCCCTACGCTCAGCGCGTCCTTCAGCAGACGGCGGTGGAGGTGGGGCAGCCTCATGCGGCAGCGGAGGGCCGGAGCTCGGGGAACGCTTCCTCCCAGGTCCGCCGCACGCCGCGCCCGAGCATCTTGCGCAGGATGGGCCAGTGGCGGACGAGCAATTCCCCATCGAGGTACTGGACGAAGTCGTCTCGCAAACCGTTGTTGAGAACGATCCGATACATCCCCAGCAGCAGCTTTACGTCATCGATCTTGAAGACACGCAGCCCTGACCACGCCAGATGGAGCGGCAGCTCGACCTGGCCCGCCTTCGGCCCGTGGAGCTCATCGAGCGTCGCGGGCAGGCGCTCGGCGCCATAGCCCCACCGGGACGGGATCCGGCTGCTTTCGTCTCCGTACTCGGCCACGACAGCAGTATGCCGTTCCCGCGGTGCCGCCCGCACGCGTACGGCGATCACGCGGCGACCTCGGTCCGGTCGACGGCCCGTGCCCCCAGCTCGCACCACAGCAGCTTCCCGCCCCGTCCGAAGAGGTCGTCGCCGAGCGGGTACCCGCCCCACGCGTCCGCGTAATGGCATACGAGAAACAGCCCGCGTCCACCGTCCGCCCCGACGGGGATGGGGTGAAGCGGGCCCGTGCGCTTGTCGAAGGGGGGCGGGATGTACGGGTTGGCGTCCCAGACACTCACGCGGAGGCGGGTGCCGGGCAGGGCGCGTAGGCGGAGGGTGGCGGGGCCGGTGGAGTGGCGGTAGGCGTTGGTGACGAGCTCGGAGGTCAGGAGTTCGGCGGTGTCGATGAGTTGGGGCAGTCTGTGTCCGGCGAGTACCGCCCGGAGGGTGACTCGGGCGATTCGCGGGGCGAGCGGATCGTGCGGCAACTGGAGGGCGTACGACCAAGATGCGGACGCTTCGGACTTCTGCGGGGATACGGTGACCATGAACGCCTCCTGCGATGGGGGGACTTGGGTTCGCTGTGCGGGCCCGGCTGGGCGGTGGCATGTCGCGTGCGTACGTGGGCAGCGCGGGGCGCTTCCGGCTTACCGGTGGGGCCAGTTGAGCGACTTGGGACTCACCATAGACAGATCGATGGACTACATTCCATGAACTACAGGGAATGCAGCCCCTATTGCCTTCGTGTGGGTGACCCCCACGCCGTATGTACGAACGGGAAGTCGCCGCTCATGCCGCAGCCAAGCCCTCTCCCCACCGCCCGACGCCGTCGCCTGGGTATCGAACTACGGAGACTGCGCGAGCGCGCGGACCTGTCCGCTACGCAGGCCGCCCCGCTGGTGGGCGCCACGCAGTCACGCGTGAGCAACATCGAGGCCGGGCGCTACGGAGTCAGCGGCGAGCGGGTGCGCACACTGGCACGCCACTACGACTGCACGGATGAGCCACTGATCGACGCCCTCGCGGCGATGACCGGCGAGCGTCGGCGCGGCTGGTGGGAGGAGTACCGAGAGATCCTCTCGCCCCGCATGCTGGACCTCACCGAGGTGGAACACCACGCCACCGCCCTACGCGTGGCACACGTCATCAACATCCCCGGCCTGCTGCAGACCACGGATCACGCCCGCGTCCTGTTCGCGCACACCGTGCCACCGCTGAAGCCTCACGAAATCGAGCACCGCGTCTCGCACCGCATCAAGCGCCAGGCGATCCTGTACCGCGAACAGTCACCGCCGTACACCGCGATCATCCACGAAGCCGCCCTGCGCATGCGCTTCGGCGACCGCGGCACGGCCAGGGCCCAGCTCGACCATCTCAACGCGGTGAGCGAACTCGACCACGTCACCATCGCCGTGATCCCCTTCGACAGCGGCCCGTTCCATACCTCCGGCCAGGGCATCGATTACTTCCACGGGCCGGTCCACCAGCTCGACACCGTCCAACTGGACACGGACCACGGCGCCGAACTCATCGACTGCCCCGCCCAGTTGGCGCGCTACCACCTGGTCCTGGACCGCATGCAGCAAGCCGCACTCCCTCAGACCAAGTCCCGCGACTTCATCGCCCAGCTCGCCCGAGACCTGTGAAGGAGCCCGCCGTGCCCGAACCGCACTGGCAGAAGTCCACGTACAGCCAGGAGGCCTCCGCCTGCGTATATGTGGCCACCACCCCCACCGGAACGATCCTCCTCCGCGAAAGCGACGAACCGGAGACCATCCTCACCACCGGCCCCCGCCAGCTCCGGACCCTGATAACCACCTTGAAGTACCCGCGCCAAGGCCCGCCCAGATCAATCACCCTCTAGGTAGAGTTCCAGCGACGCGGTCGCCACCGCCCGCCCCCGCAGCAGTCGCATCTCCTGCACGAACCGCTCCATCTACTGCGCCGTCAGGACAAGCGACCCATATGGGATGCTGCCATTTCTCAGTTCCGGGAACCCCTCTTCGGCATGCCGGGTCAGGCGCGCGGTCAACGTCGTCGGTGAGGTGAAATGGAGGCGCTCGGCGTCGCAGGACGGCAGGAGAACTGGAGTGCGTGGTGGGGACGATACTCAAGGGCATGAGCCGCGTTCGGTGGCATGAGTTGACGCACGCGTACGGATCGGCGGTAGAGGTTCCGGGTCGGCTGTCACGCGTAGCGTGGGGTGACGCCCGGACCAGCGCCCGTGACGAGGATGCCGCCGTGAAGGCAGCGGCTCGCGACCTGGTGACCGCGATCGACAGCCACGTCTGCGAGTCCTGCCGTCCTGCCTGACCGCATGCCCGCCCTGCCTGTCCCCGGGTCCGTCATTCGCGGAGTGGTGTCAGCCGATGCTCCGTCCAGCTACCGCCGGGACCGAGTGGTCCTTGTCCCGTCGGTTTGGACTTGTCCGTGGATCTTGAGCCGAGCTGCAGGGCTGCCAAGCTCTATGAGAATCCTCAGGGCGGCATTCTCAGCGCAGCTGGCTTCTGTGGAATCGTGCGCGACTTGCCAGTCGACCCTGAGGGGCTGCCAGGGGATGTCTGGATCGAAACGTGCCAGGCGCGGCATTGCCACCGTGGCCGCGATCCGTCTTCGGCCGAGGGGGATCGCTGTCACCAGGGGCCTGTACGTTACGAGCGATCTGCGACCGGCTGGCAGGAAGACACCATGACGCACAGCTCGAGACCTTCGACCGAGGCGATACTCGATGCTCTGCCAGGCCTCGCGCCCTTTGCTCGCGAGGCCGTTGTGCTCCACCCGGAGCGAGGAGAGCCGACCGCACGGGACAGCTCGATCGGCGGGCCGCTGCTCTGGCCCGATGGCGAACCATGGCCTTCGTGCTCGCTACCCGACGAGACGGACCCCGCAGGGCTGCCTGCGACGGCGATGGTGCCGGTCGCTCAGATCTTCGAGCGTGACATGCCAGGACCATGGTGGCCCGTCGGCACCGATCTCCTGCAGGTTCTGTGGTGTCCCAACGAACACTGGGATCCCCCTGCCCAGCAGGCCGACGTCAGCCCGGTCGTTGAGGTGCGATGGCGTCTCGCGGCTGACATCTGCCGCACCGTGGCAGCGCCCCCCTCTCCTTCACGGCACTCTGAGGACGGTCATCTGCCACAGCCATGCACGATCATTGGTGAGCCACTGGCCGACTTCCCCTTTCGCGAGGAACTACCTCCAGAGTTCCGACCGGCCCTGGAAGAACTGGTGCGAAGGACTGGTGACGGCGGCGACGTGATCACCCGTGTCGGGGGATGGAAGCTTGGCGGGTGGCCGACATGGCATCTGACTCACCCGATGATCTTCCGGTGTGACACATGCGCCATCGAGATGAGGCTGCTGTTCACCGTGGCCAGCGACGACGTGACTGAAGTCGTCGTAGGACGTTGGGGCGACCTGCGGATCTTCACCTGCCCCGCCGACCACCGCCACCCCTTCCAGGTGGATCTGCACTGACTAGATCGAAGCAAACGCCGCCCGCTCCGAGCTCGAGGCAGTGAGAATCTGCCAGCCCGGATGAGATCGAGTGGGAATACGCCAGCTTGGATGCGACAGGACAGTCCTCGCGGACATCGCGACATGCCCCGGAGCCGCTCCTCGACATGTCGCCCGAGCTGTCGGTGCTCCCGAACGCGTCGTGGCACGCAACCTGACCGCGGGCTCCTGGCTCTCGTCATGGACAGCGCGCCCCCTGATCTCCGGTTGTACCGACACGATGCTGCTGGAACAGCCGGGTGAGCAACTCGACGGCCCCCTAAGGACGTTGAGCACGGCGGTGTGAGTGATACTTGGACGGCACGTGAAGCTTCTGTGTGTACGGGACGTGATCTTCGCTGACTTGTTCCTGCCAGGGGCTTCACGCCTGCGTGACGGCCGATCACCAGACGCCCATGACAACGTCACACGCCGCGACCGTCACGTTCCCGAGAAGGGCTTAACGCCCCTTCAACGCAAGGAAACAAGTGAAGCCACGTTCAACTTCAACTCGTATCTCACGTCGGCGCACGGCAGCGCTCGGCGCACTGGCCGCCTCGGGCGCACTGGCCTTGGCGATGACGTCCGTCGCGCCGGCGACGGCCGCACCCCGGCAGACCGGATCGTTCGACTACGTCGCCCTGGGTGACTCCTACGCTGCGGCTCCCGGCGTCCCCGACCAGATCGACGCCGCCTGTGCCCGCTCCAGCAACAACTATCCGCACCTCGTCGCCGGGCTGAACAGGGCGCGCCTGACGGACGTGACGTGTTCGGGAGCAACCACGGCAGACCTGGCAGTCGGCCAGGGCACGGCTCCTGCCCAGTACGACGCCCTCAGTCCGCGGACGGACCTGGTGACCGTCACCATCGGCGGCAATGACATCGGCTTCTCCACCGTACTCGGAACCTGTGCGGTGCTGGCCGCCAACGACCCGTCGGGGAGCCCCTGCCGCGACTACCTCACCCAGGGTGGCAGTGACCAGGTGGAGCAGAGCATCGCGGCCACGGCGTCGAAGATTTCCGAGGTCATAGCCGAGATTCACCGGCGGGCTCCGCACGCCAGGGTGGCCATGGTCGGCTACCCCTCCCTCTTCCCCGACAGCGGAGTCGGCTGTACGAGCCCCAGCGTCCCCTTCGCCGCGGGTGACTTCGCCTACCTGCGGGACAAGACGAAGTCCCTCAACTCCATGATCGCCCACCGCGCCAAGCTCGGTGCCGCCACCTACGTCGACACGTACAAGCCCACCATCGGCCACGACATGTGCCGCCCTGTGGGGGAACGTTGGATCGAGACCCTCGCTCCCGAGACCCCGGCGGCGCCGGCCCACCCGAACGCCCAGGGTGAGCGGGCCATGGCGACAGCCGTGAACCGCGCGCTGCCGCCGCACGCGGCCTTCTGATCCCACCTGATCACGCCTGATCACTGTGAGACTGCGGCAGTACGCCGCCCGTCCCACCCTCCGGTGGTCCCCCGACGGCGGACCACCGGAGCACGCGGCACTGTTCGGTGGAGGAGACGGCGGACCCTGCTCTGACGACGGTGGAGTCAGAGTGTGCAGGTGGAATCGGTCGCCGCATAGCGATCTGAACCACGCTCCGAGTTGATGCTTCACCCGACGTTCATGTTGAACACACTGTCTACTCGCTGTATGTTCACAGCCCTAGCGGCACCTTCTCCCACACAAATGAACCTTGCTCACGCGGTTTCAAAAGTGGCCATTCACGAGGCGTGCCCCGTCTTGCCAGGAGAACGTGACGATGGCTGTGCCCACCGTTTCAGTGATCATTGCCGCATACAACGCGATGCCTTACATAACGCGTTCCATTACTTCCGTGGTCGAACAGAGCATCAGGCGTGACGCGTTGGACATCATCGTGGTCAACGACGGCTCGACCGATGGAACAGCGGCGGAACTCGACCGTCTCGCCGAGGAATATCCGGGCCTGATACGGGTCGTCCACCAGGAGAATTCCGGTGGCCCCTCGGCGCCGCGCAACGCCGGACTCGACCTCGCCGAGAGTGAGTTCGTGTTCTTCCTCGACGCCGACGACCATCTGGGGCCGGAGGCCCTGGAACGCATGGTGGCGATGGCCGAGAAGAACGGCACCGACATCGTGCTCGGCAAGATGGTCGGTGTGGGCGGACGCAGCCTGCCCATGTCGATGTTCAACCGCAATCAGCCGAAGACTGACGTCTTCAACTCCCGTGTCTACTGGGCCCTCAACCCGTTGAAGCTGTTCCGCCGCGAGCTGCTGGAGCGGCACGCACTGCGTTTCCCGACCGGCCTGCCCATCGGCGAGGACCAGCCGTTCACGGCCCTTGCGTACCTGCACGCGTCGGGGATCTCCGTGATCGCCGACTACGACTGCCTGTTCTGCACGCTGCGGGACGACGGGGGCAACATCACCGTGCGCACCACGGGCTCGGAGCCCCGCCTGCGGTTCCTCCCTCACATGGTCGACCTGCTCATGGAGAACGTGCCGCCCGGCCCCGACCGCGACCACTTGGCCCACCGACACCTCACCGTCGAGGTGACTGAGCTCCTCGCCGGCCACCTGGTGCACGAACCCCACCCGCAGCAGGAGAAGGCCCTCGCCCGGCTCGCCGAGATCATCACCCCGCTGTGGCACGAGGGGATGAGCGACCGGCTCTCGGCGATGGCCCGGCTACGGCTGCACCTCGTACGCCACCAGATGCTCGACGAGGTGCTCGAACTAATGAAGTTCGAGAAGGAGTTGGCCGACAGCAGGGTGTCCACCCCACTCCTCATCGACAACGGCCGCGCCTACGCCCGCTACCCCTTCCTCCGCGACCCCGCCCGCGCCGTCCCCGACGCCATCTACGACGTCACCGACAAGGTCGGCACCCGCCACCACGTCAGCCGGGCCGAACTGCGGGGCACCGCTCTCCACCTGGCCGGGCACGCCTATCTGCACCGCGTGGCGACGGACGACGTCACCACGGAGCTGGTGCTGCGCGAGCGCGGCAGCGGGACGGAGTTCCGGCTGCCCGTCACGCACACCGCCACGCCGGGTCTCGGCGCCGACGCGGACGAGGGGCAGTACACGTACGACACGGCCGGGTTCAAGGCGGCCGTCGACATCACCACCGCCGCCGACGGCAAGCCCCTCGATGACGGGCTCTGGGACATCTCGCTCGCGGTGGGCGCCCAGGGTCTGTCGCGCGAGGTCCGTATCGGCAGCAAGCGGGCCGAGGACGTGTCCGGCCAGGCGAGCACGCGGGTCGTCGGCACACCCGAGGGCGTACGGGCGGTCACGCTCTACACCACCAAGCCGCACGGCAACTTCACCCTCGACCTCGGCGAGAAGAAGCACCGGGTGCAGCCGCACCTGAAGCCGGGCACGGTCCGCTGGAGCGCCAGCGCCCCCACCGAGCTGCAGATCACCGGACAGTGGACGCTCGGCGCGTACCCGGACGGGCCGTTGACCGTGGCCCTCAGCAGCGACAGCGGCGCCACCGCCGCCTTCCCTGTGTCACCGGCCGCGCACGGTGACAGGTTCACCGCCCGCGTGCCCGTCTCCGACCTTTCCCCTGGCGTGTGGCGCGGCGAACTGCGGCTCTCCGGCTGGTCCTTCGCGCTGCCGCCGCTTCCGAAGGATCTGGCTCCGGCCAAGTGGCGCCGCCGAGCGCTGCCTTGGTACGCGAAGCCTGCCCCCGGCGCCGACCAGCAGTTCGCGCTGCTGGTCGCGAAGACGGAGCTGGTGAGGGCGGTCTCGGGCAAGCTGAAGCCGTGAACCGGGCGTCAGGTTTTCCGGCTTGACGTTCCTTTGACCGTTCCCTCATAGTCCTTTCACCTCATGTACACGGCAGGTCCGGCCGCACCCGTCCGTGCGGTCGGTCGCGTCCGCACCGAAGGACTTTCCCAGTAATGAAGAAATTCGCGCTGTCACGTCCCGGCATCGCAGTGGTCGCGTCGGCGCTCTCGCTGGCCCTGGCCACCGGCTGCTCCTCCGACAGCGACTCGGACTCCGGCTCCGGCTCCGGCTCCGGCGACAAGGCGGCCGGCGGCAAGGAGTCGACGGTCGCGACGAAGACCCTGAGCGACACGGAGTTGAAGAAGCTGCTCGTCGCCAAGGGCGACCTCGACGGGTATACGTTCGCCCCGGCCGACGAGTCCGAGCAGTTCGCCTCCTCCAAGGAGGAGATGAAGATCGTCGACGCGAAGTGCGCGCCCCTCATGTACGTCCTCACCGGCTTCGCGCCGGGCGACTCGACCGCGTACGTCAACACCATGGCCACGCCGGCCGCCGCCGAGCCCAGCGAGTCCTCCACCAAGGACCTGGAGGACATGACGGAGGCGGAGCTCGAGGAGGCGATGAACTCGATCACCGACTCCCTCGGCGGGACGATCACCATCGTCTCGCTCTCCTCCTACGAGGGTGAGGGCGCGAAGGAGACCATGACCTCGGTCTCCGACGCGGTCGAGAGCTGCGCGGGCGGGTTCCAGGCCACCGCGAAGGGCGAGACCGAGAAGTTCACCAAGGTCGAGTCGGAGAAGGCCTCGGGCAGCGGTGACGAGTCGGTCGCCTTCGCCGTGACCGGAAACGCGGACAGTGACGGAATCGTCGTACACGGCGAGGTGGTACGCCATGGCAGCACCGTCGCCACGTACTACTCGCTGAGCCTGGCGGCGTTCGCCGAGGACGAGGCGGCCACGGAGTACGACGTCCCCGACGAGCTCATCAAGGCCCAGGCCGACAAGCTCGCCTGAGCCGCCCTCGGGTAAACGCGGTCACAGCCTGTCGATGTCCAAGTTCGCGATCGCCGTTTTGGCGACTTCACGGCCGCGGTCCGTGAAGTCGCCCTTGCCCGGGTAGCTGATCGTGAGCTTGTACATGTCGCCCTTGGACGACTTGTAGTAGAAAATCTTCACCTCGCGCGGCAGCGGGTTCTGGCTGTCGGTGGTCGGGTAGGCCACCGTGTTCTCGCCGGACTTCTTGCCGTGGTACGTGGTCTGGACGGGGTCCGTATTCGCACCCTCGGGCATGTCGAGCTCGTACTCGCCGCTGTTCTTGAAATCGTCGTCGTCGGCGTACATTTCGGCGGCCGCGGAGTTCTTGATCTGGTTGCTCGTGTCCTCGGACTTCTTGGCCAGGGCCAGGCCGATCCAGATGCTGCCACTCAAGTCGCTGTATGTGACCCAGTGCCCCTTGTCCGTCGTCCGGTCCGGCCTCGAGGGCTGGTAGCCCGCGGGCACCGCGAGGGTCGCGGCGACGTCCGTCTCGTGGTGCTTCTTCCAGTCGTCGGGCAGCGGCCCCGCGAACGGGTTCGCGATCACCAAGTACGCGGCCACCGCCGCCGCGACGACCATCGCACCCAGCCCGAACAGGGCCTTCCGGCCCACCCGCAGGCCCTTGCCGCCAGGCACCGCAAGCTGTACGACCTGCGTGGGCTCGGGGACGGGCGGCGCGACGGCCTCCTCCAGCAGACGGCGGACCCGCGCCGCGTCGGGGCGCCGGGACGGGTCCTTGTTCAGCAGCCCGTTGATCACCTCCGCCAACGGCCCCTGCGCCGAAGCGGGCGCCGCCGGCGTGGAGTTGAGGACGGACTGGAGGGTGGCCGGGGTGTTGCTGCGGCGGAAGGGGGAGACGCCCTCCGTGGCCGCGTACAGGACGACGCCGAGCGACCAGAGGTCGGAGGCGTGGCCCGGGCGCTGACCCAACACCCGTTCCGGCGCGATGTATTCGGGCGAACCGACGAAGCCGCCGGTGTCCGTCAGATTCGTCTCGCCCTCGATCTGGGCGATCCCGAAGTCGGTGAGAACGACGCGGTCGTGGCTGCCGAGCAGGACATTGTCGGGCTTGACGTCGCGGTGCAGGATGCCCGCAGCGTGTGCGGCCTCCAGGGCGCCGAGCACCTCCAGACCGACCCGCGCCGCCTCGCGTACGCCCAGCGTGCCCTCCTGGAGGGCGGCGCCCAGCGAGCGGCCCCGCACCAACTCCATGACGATCCACGGCTGTCCGTCCACGACGGCGACGTCGTGAACGTTCACCACGGCAGGGTGGTCGAGGCGGGCCGCGGCGCGCGCCTCGCGGCGCATCCGCTCGAAGGCGTTGGTGCGTTCACGCTCGGGAAGGTGGTCCGGGACGCGGGGCTCCTTGACGGCGACCTCACGGTCCACCGTCTCGTCCTTGGCCCGCCAGACCGTGCCCATGCCGCCGTGGCCGAGTTTGGCCAGAAGCCGGTAGCGGCCCGCGACGAGCCGACCGGTACCCGGCTCGTCCTGGGGAGGCGCGACGGGGGGCGTCGTCCCCGCCCCTGCCCCTGCCCCTGCCCCCGGAGCGATCTGGGAGGGCGCTGCATACGGATTGCCCGGGTACGGGATCCCGGACGGCTGGTGCGCCGACACCGCTGGGCTGGGCTGTTGCGGCGGTTGCAGACCAAAACTCGTCGGCTCGCCCGGCCCGTTGGGAAATCCCCCGTTGTTGCTCATGGGTCCATCCCTATCGCGGCAAGCGCTTCGGCATCCAGACCTGTCCGTCAGGAGTCACAGACCCGTGACGCGGGCACCCCTTTATCTCCCTTTTATGTCCCGTTCGCGTCCGTGTTTATGTCCCGTTCGCGTCCGTGTTTATGTCCCGTTCACGACCGTGCGAACGTGTCCACCGCCACGTCGAAGTACTCCTTCGCCTCCGCCACCCTGCCGACCGGCGCCGAGACCCACACGTCGTACATCCGGCCGTTCTCCTCCCAGCAGAGGTCGTACGTGTGCCGGGCGCCCTCCGCCGTGGTGAAGCCGTCCCAGGTGAACTCCCAGAACGCGGCGGGCTGTCCGTCATGGGTGGTCGAGGTGACGGTGCCGTCGCGGTAGCCCGGGTTCGTGGAGGGCCCCTCGGCGTGCGCGCGCCGCATCAGCGCGAGCGGGCCGCCCGGCTCGGGGTCGGACATCTTGATGCCGATACGGAAGGTCTGCCCCGGCGACATGTAGAAGATCCGCTCGCCCTGCGGGTCACGCGTGAAACCGTCGGGCACGGCGAGCGAGAACCCGTCCGGGTCATCGACCGTCCGGTAACCCGAGGGCACCTCGCGGGAGGTGGCGGTCGGGGTCTGCTGCCGGGTGACGGTGACCGTGGGCACGGGGCTCGGCGACGCCGCGGATGACTCGGACGACGCCGGAGTGCCCGGGGCCTGCGACGCGCTCACGGTCGTCCGCTGCGTCGAACCGGCGGGCGGGGCCGGCGTACCGCCCCCGCCGTCACCGCCGTCGTTCATCAGCAGCGCCGTGGACACACCCGCCCCGGCCATGACGGCGACCAGCGCGGCCACGACGAGCATGCGCCGCGCGGGGTACTTCTGCGCGCGGTCGAACACCGCGGCGGTGGCAGGAGAGTCGGGCGCAGTGACCGGCGCAGCCGGATGAGCGGCGGGCTTCCGTTTCGGTACGTCCCGCTGCGTGGGCGTGTACCCGGGGGACGTGGGCCGCGGCGTACGGCCCGTCTCCAGGAACGCCCGCAGCAGCCGCTCCGCCTCCACCGCGTCGAGCCGCCGGTCCGGATCGCGCTCCAGCAGCCCCCGTACGACCGGAAGCAGCGGCGTGGCCTGCGCGGGCGGGCGGATCTCGTCCATGACGACGGCGTGCAGGATGCCGCCCAACGAGTCGCGGCGGAACGGTGATTCGCCGCTCAGCGCCGTGCACAGCAGTGCGCCGAGCGACCACAGGTCGGACTCGGGGCCGGTCCTCGCCCCGGACATCCGCTCGGGCGCGGTGTATTCGGGCGAGCCGACGAAGGATCCGCTCTCGGTGAGCGTCGTCGCGCCCGCGACCTGGGCGATGCCGAAGTCGGTGAGGACGACGCGGTCGGTGTCCGCCTCCATCAGGACGTTCGCGGGCTTGAGGTCCCGGTGCAGAACACCCGCGTCGTGCGCGCGGCGCAGCGCGCCCAGCAGGTCGATGCCGATGCGGGCGGCCTCGCGCGCGTCGACAGGGCCGTTGCTGGAGATCCGCTCGGCGAGCGAGCCGCCGTCGATCAACTCCATGACGATGTACGGGCGTTCGTCGTCCACGACCACGTCGTGCACGACGATGATGTGCGGGTGGTGCAGCTGCGCGACGGCGCGGGCCTCGCGCAGGGTGCGATCGCGTTGCTGCCGAGCCTCGTCCTCCGAGAGCGAGTCGTCGACCGCGAGTTCCTTCACCGCGACCCGGCGGCCGAGCAGTTGGTCGGTGGCACGCCATACGACGCCCATGCCGCCCCGCCCGATCCTGGCCTCCAGCCGGTACCGGCCCTCGATCACGCGGAGGTTGTCCCCCTCGGTCCCCATGCGCCCCATCATGCCGCACCGGACGGATCGGCTCCGGGACGCCGACCGGCCAAGTATGCCGCCGCCCCAAGACTGCCGGTGGCACACTCCAGGGAACTCAGGCCTTGGCGCGGACCATACTGGGCCGGATCGACGAGGCCACCGCGATGGAACGGCGCCTCTACGCTCGCTGCCGGGGGCGGGATCAGCGAGTCCACCGCTCACGCCTACAGCGCCTTGCCGAGCTCCGACTGGCTCGTGTTCCTGCCGGACGCCTTGCCTACGAAGATGCGGGAGCAACCGGCTCGGCACTCCAGCGGCCCGGTGGCACGCGGCGGCTCCTGGGAGCCGGTGAGTTCGGCCAGTTCGTCGGCGTGCGTGACCAGGTCGGGCCGGGCGACCGAGGGCGATCATTTTCGGCCAAAACCTGTTTTGAGCAGGACACAAAGCATGGCAAATCACCAAGGGATACGCACCATACTGGGCAAAACGGGTGGCTGGAATCATGCTGTCATGTGAATCATGAAAGCCTTACCTTTTCCTTATGGGAAACACTTTGAAGCGCCTTTCCGTCACGAGCGTCGCGGCGGTGGCAATATTCGCTACGACCACAGTGACCAATGCCAGCGCGGCGAGTGGCGCAGCCGCGTGCTCGGTGACCGGCGCCTCGGGGAGTCTCACGTTCACCAACTGGACAGCCAGTTATGTGGACATCAGCGGTTGGGTCAAGGACAACGCTGCCGACGGTCACCATGTGGCCATTCGATTCAGGTCCCTAGACGGCGGCACTGGATGGGTAACAGATTGGCCCTGGCGTCACGAATACGACGGAAACGGATCGACTACCTCCTTCACGACTTACGCGAGCCCCTCCACCGATGATCTCGACTCCATCGGCGCACAGGTGGCGGTCATGGAAGGAAGTACGATAGTCCGTTCTTGCACGGACTGGGCCTGAGCCGCCAGCGAGCTTTGCTCACCTAAGAGTGGACGGGAAGCGCTCGGGGTCGACCTCGAATCGTTGACGTATCGGCCCACGCGATTTTCGGGTGGGCCGATACGCGACCGCGTTTCGTGAAGTCGTCGTCCACGTAGGTCACGACGTTCTCGGCCGATTCGCTGCCCTGGTACGAAGTTTTGGTTGTTTCGGCCTGCGGGGCAGGAGTCTCCGCCATATAGGAGAAGGCAGCGTCGTCCGTCTACTCCATACCGTCGGCGTCCTGATAGGCCACCGAGCTGGTGCTGTGACCGGGAAGGTTCGCCGAGTTCGTGGCCGTGGCGGTCGGATGAGTAGTGGCTTCCGTTCCGGAGAGGCGGCGTAAGGGCCGCTGGTTCATGCGGCGGGCGCCGCGGCAGTGGGCTTGCGTCATTCGTCGCCCGGCCCGTCTGTCCCTCGCAGGCTTTTACGGTGGGCTGGGTTAATTCGACCGCCGTCGCTGTGCCTGGCGGGTCGCGCCGCGGAGGTGTCGACCCGCCAGGAGCAAGGGACGGTCGGTTTACCGGGAGCGTACGACGGCCTCCAAGACCTCGTGGACGGTCTTCGCGGGGTGGCCGATGGTGGCTTCCAGTGTGGGGTCGGTGACGTTGAACTCGCCATTGCGTGATGCGGCGAACATCGTCAAGGCGAACTCCGCAGCCGGCCGCGGCATCCCGCTGGCGACTGCTGTGGATGTCCACTCGTTGTCGTCCATGACGACTCGGGCGATGGTCCGGCCGGTGATGCGGCTGAGGATTTCGGCAACGTCGGCGAAGTCCAGCGTGTGGGCGGCTGTCAGCGGCGGCGTGATCCCTTCGAGCGCTCCCTCTTCCGTCAGAGCGACGGCCGCGACTTCTGCCAGGTCCTCGTGGGCCGTCCAGGACACCAGGCCGTCCTGCGGCACGGCGAGCGTGCCTGTCTCCAGCGCCGCACCGATGTAGGAGCCCAAGGTGGAGGCATAGAACCCGTTGCGGAGGGCGGTGTAGGGGACTCCTTGCTGCTTGAGGTGCTCCTCGGTGGCGGCGTGGACCTTCTGCGGCGGGAAGAGTGACGTGGGAGAGGCAGCCTGGTGGCTGGTGTACAGGATGCGTTGGGCGCCCGCTTCCCGCGCTGCGTCGATGGCGGCGCTGTTGGCGGTCAACGCGCCGCCACCGCGAATGGCCGCGGAGACGACGAGGACGCGCTCGGCACCTTCGAAGGCGTGCTTCAGACTGCCGGGTTCGGTGAAGTCTCCCGCCCGGACTCGGACGCCGCGCTCGGCGAGGTCGGCGGCCTTGCTCACATCGCGCACACTGACGCCGATCCTGTCGGCCGGTACCCGCTCCAGCAGGCAGTTGACGATCAGCTCCCCGAGGCGGCCGGTGGCTCCCGTGACGATCAGCACTGGTGGCTCCCATCTCATGCTGTTTCCAACGGAATGGAAATTACGGTACCAGTGATAATTCCGTTGGACGCAACCCTTGCGTTCATCCGAAGGTTGACCGGTGGTGGTCAGTGACTTTGAGCAGGTCGCACTGCGAAGGGATCGCGATATCACCGATAACATCGCTTGTCACCCGTGAGCGATACCATCGTCCCTATGGCATCGAACACGCAGCGGCGAGACATCACCCGGGACCGCATCGTGAAAGCTGCGGCCGACCTGCTGCGTGAGCAAGGGCCGGCAGCGGTCACCACGCGCCGCGTGGCCCACGAGGCCGGGCTGCAGCCTCCTGCCCTATACCGCCTCTTCCAGGACAAGGACGACCTGCTGGATACCGCCGCGGAGCACGTCTTCACCGAACACGTGGCGAGCAAGCAGACCACCGCGCCCTCCGACGACCCTGTGGAAGACCTCCGCGCCGGCTGGAACACGCAGATCAGCTTCGGCCTGGCCAACCCGTACGTCTACGGCCTGTTGCTCGACCCGGCCCGCGCACGCGACACCCCGGCACAGGCCAAGGGCGTGCTGATCCTTGCCGAGCGGGTGCACAGAATCGCCGCCGCCGGGCGGCTTCGGGTGAGCGAGGAACGCGCCGTCAATCTCATCCGCGCGGCGGGGATCGGAACCGTCCACACCCTGCTGACCCTGCCACCAGAGCAAAGCGACCCGCACCTGGCCGACGCCGCCTTCGACGCGATCGCTCGCGCCATCCTCACAGATGAGCCCGCTGTCCCCACCCAGGACCAGGCGGCCGTCGTTGCGGCCTTCCGCACCCTCGTGCCCGAACTGCCCAGTCTCAGCAAAGCTGAAGCCGCGCTTCTCGACGAGTGGCTGCAACGCTGATCCATCACCGCGCTACGGGCCCTGGCCACAATGGCAAAGTTTCGACCACCACTTCTGGGAACCAGACCGAGGCACACACTGTCCCGTGCCCAGACCTCCGACAGCGCCTTGTGAGTGCTGTGACCGGAGGCCCTCACGCGGCAAGAGCGGGCCTGCCGCCCCAGCGGATTCCCTTCTCACTGCGGATGCGGGCGCGTTCGCGGCGCTGGGCGGCGAGGACGTCGGGGTGTCGGGCGTTGGCGTTGCGCCAGCGCAGGTAGGCGTGCAGGGCGCGGGTCCGCGCGGTGTGGTTGCGGTGGTTGGAGTTGGCGACGGTGAACTGCCGCAGCGGCCCGAAGTGCGCCTCGATGGGGTTGGCCCACGACGCGTAGGTCGGGGTGAAACACAGCTCTGCCCCGGCGCACGATCTGCTGCAGCTTCTGCCCTTCCTGGTCGGTCAACCTGCGCACACGGACAGGCTCAGCCACCACACCCCCAGCAGTCGGATCGGACGACACGCCATATACAACCGCTCCGACTACCAATCCGGTGAACCTTCCTGGTCACAGCACCAGCAGGTCCGGCGATCTCGTCGAGGCTGTCCTCGGACATCTTGTACAGGGTCAGGCCCACCGACACGGAGTGGCTCGGGTCGGTGTAGGTAACCCAGTGCTCCTTGCCCGACTCCACGGCCTGGGTCGCGGCCGGAGCAGGCGGATGCGCGGCCGTCTCCAGCAACGCCCGCACCTGCCCGGCGTTCGGACGGCACGAAGGTCCTTCTGCAGAAGCCCGTTGATGACGTCGGCCAGCGGCCCCTCGACCGAATCCGACGCCGCGGGCGTCGAGTTGAGGACGGACTGCAGGGTCACCGGGGTGTTGCTGCGACGAAACGGCGAGACGCCCTCCGTCGCCGCGTACAGCACCACGCCGAGCGACCAGAGATCGGAGGCAGGACCCGGCCGCTTCCCCAACACCCGCTCCGGGGCGATGAGAGCCACCACAGTGACAGCGGAACCTTCTGTTCCACTCGGATCAACCCTCCTGGAAGCCCCGCAGGATCCAGTCGAACTGCTTTCTGGTGGTGGCCCAGTCGTCGGCCGGCGAGGCCGCGTAGATGGCGTACTCGGTGCCGTCGCTGTCCATGTACCCGACGTCGATCGCGCGGTAGGGCCCCGGGAAGTAGTGCGGCGGGTCCTTGGCCAGCGCGTTCCACGTGTACTCCCAGCGAACGCCCGGCAGGTCGCGGAAAAGCTCCTCCTTGAGGCTCAGCTGTTGGTAGTCCTGCAGCCGCCGTGAGATCCGCTGGTCCAGGTTGCTCATGTGCTCGTACGAGGTGCGGAAGTCCGGCGCGGTGTCGACGGCAACCCGCACGAGGTGCTTGCCCTTGTCGGGCGAGTAGTCGACCTGCCGGAGGCCGTCCTGGTCGATGGAGACGGACCGCTTCCACCCCTTGGGCAGGGAGATGCTGAAGCCCACCGGGTCGTTGCGCCGCTCCCAACCGGCGGGAACCGCCCCCTGACCGCCCTCGTCGCTCGGCGTGGCACTGGCACTGGCACTGGCACTGGCACTCGGAGTCGACGATACAGAGGCGGAGTCGCCGGGGCTCCCCGTGCCGAACTGCTGCAGCGCGACCGCGACACCCCCGCCGACGATCGCCGCGAGGGCGACGACCAGGGCGAACGTACGCAGGCGGTGCCGCTTCGGCCGCGCGGGCACGGGCCCGATCGTCACCGGCGGATACGGCGTGGCGACGGCCGTCTGCGCGCGGGTACCGGTGCCGGTCCCCGTCTCCGTGGTGTCGTACCCTGCCTGCCCCGTCGGCGCATACGACTGCGCCGCACTCCACAGTCGTCCCGCCGCCGCCTCGGCAAGCATCTGCTCGGCCTGCGCCGCGCTGGGCCGCTCGGCCGGATCCTTGCGCAGCAGCGCGGCGAGGACGGGCCCCAGCGCACCCGCGTTGACCGGTTCGGCGGGTTCCTCCTCGACGACGGCCTGCATGGTGCCGATGGGCGAGGTGCGGCGGAACGGCGACCTGCCCTCGACCGCCGTGTACAGCGTCGCGCCGAGCGCCCACAGGTCGGAGGCCGGGCCCGGGTCGTGGCCGCGTACCCGCTCGGGGGCGAGGTAGTCGACCGAGCCGACGACCTCTCCGGTGCGGGTGATCGTGGTGTCGCCCTCTATCTGGGCGATGCCGAAGTCGGTGAGCAGGACACGGTCGTCACCGCCGAGCAGGACGTTGCCGGGCTTGACGTCACGGTGCAGGACGCCGGCGGCGTGCGCGGCGCGCAGCGCCCGCAGCACCCACAGACCGATCCGCGCCGCCTCGGCCGGTTCGACGCGCCCCTGCTCCTTGACCTCGTCGGCCAGCGAGTTGCCCTCGACCAGCTCCATGACGATCCACGGCCGGTTGTCGTGCTCGAGGACGTCGTGCACGGTCACGACGGCCGAGTGGTTGATCCGGGCGGCGGCCCGCGCCTCGGCATGAGTACGGGCCAGCAGCACGGGCCGGTCGCTCTCCGCGACGTACAACGCGGCAGTCAGCTCCTTGATGGCGACCGCACGGTGCAGCACCTGATCGTGCGCGCGCCACACCCGGCCCATGCCACCGCTGCCGATGGATTCGACAAGCCGGTAGCGGCCCGCGAGGAGCAGGCCCTGCATCTGATTCACGTTTCCCCGCAATGGTCTTGACGAGGGTCAGACTAGAGAGGGGTCACCCGCGCAGGGAACCTACGGAGGCGTACGGAGACCGCACTGTGACGGTTCTCCCTTCCGGGCACGGGAGGGAACCATTGGGCGTTCAGGGACTCGTGGGCCCTGAACGTCACTCGGAGTCGGCTCAGCCGGTGGCCTGATAGGTCTCCGACGCCTGCTCGTACAGCCGTGTCACCTCGTCCCGTTCGGCCTCCGGGCCGCGCACCTGCACCACGTGGTAGCGCCCGTCCAGGATGATCGCGAGATTGCGGACGAACAGCTCCTGCCCCGCGGAGTTCTGCCAGGTGAACTGCCCCTCGGCCATGGTCCGTCCGCCCACGTCGATCCGCCGCATCCCGCTGGACGTGGCCCACGTCGAGTCGCGGAACGGCTGCAACTCGCTCTCCCGCTCCCGCTGGTACGCCAGCGGATCACTGCCGTACGTCGCGGTGCTGTCCCGTCCGGGTACGACGATGAGCTCGAAGTTGCCGTCGGAGTAGACGACCTGCCCCTGCCCGTTCTTGGGTGTGCGGTCCCAGCCGTTGGCCACGGCGACCCGGAAGCCCTCGGTGTCCTCGCGGAGGGTGAAGCCCTGGGCGCCCTCGGAGTCGTTGGACTGCGAGGTCGTCGAACTCGGGTCTCCCGAAGGGCTGTCGTTCCCGTCGGAGCCGGGGGAGGTCTGGTCGGGTCGCGGTTCGCTGCTCGCCTTTCCGTCGGTGCCCGTGCCGGAGGAGCTCCCCGGTGCGGGGCTCACCTCCCCGGCGGAGCCGGTCCGTTGGCCGTCGGCGTCGCTGTCCGGCTCGGCCTTCGGCATGAAGACCATCGCGTACGCGACCGCAGCGACCAACCCGAGCAGGACCAACAGGACGAGATTCCGCCCGAGCCGTCGGGGCTTGGCCGGCCCGGCCGAGGCGGTCGGCCTGGTCGGTCTGATCGGTTTGGCCTGCTTGTCGTGCCTGGCGCGCTTGTGGCGGGCGTGCGGGCCGGCCGCGGGCAGCCGCCGGGCGCGGCGCCTGCGAACGAGCTCACCACGTCGCCGTACGATCGGCAGCCGACTGGGGTCGACGGGGGGCGCCGCGATGACGTGCGCGCCCGCCTCGGGTTCGGGAGCGGAGCGCACGAGCGAGCGCAGCCAGCCGCGCAGCTCCTCGAAGTCGAGCCGCTCGGTGGGGTCCTGACGCAGCAGCGACTCCACTACGGGCCGCAGCGGCCCGCACTCCTCCGCGAACGCGGGCGGCTCCGCGCACACCAGCTGCACCAGCTCGGCGGTGTTCTCCTCCGGGTAAGGCGCATGGCCCTGGACCGCGCGGAAGAGCAGCGCCCCCAGCGCCCACAGGTCGGTCGCGGGCCCGATCGGCGCCGCCAACTGCCAGTTCTCATGCACCGGACCGGCCTGCTCGGGCGCCCACCGCTCGGTCACCGGCCCGACGACCGCCATCCGGGCCTGCCGGGCACGCTCCGCGGCGAGCGCGGTGGCGGGGCCGCGACGCGGGGGCGCACCGGCGACGAGCTCGTCCCAACGGCCGTTGGGAGTCGCGGGAGCGAGGGCGGAAGCGGATGACTGCCTCTGCCCAGGGGTGGGAGCGGGCGTGCCGTTTCCGACCACGGGGCCGGGGATGGGGCTGAGCCCGGTGACAGGACCGGGGAGAACGGGAAGCCCTTGACCGTTGCCGCCACCACTGCCACTGCCACCGGCACTGCCGCTACCAGAACGGGGCTGGGCGCCATGCCAGGCACTCGTCTGCCCGACTCCGTACGGGTCGGCGATCTGGCCGGGAGGCGGACCCTCCGGCTGATGCTCCGTGCCCGGCCCGGAGCCCTGAGCGGACGGTGCGGAGGAACCCACCTGCTGGACGGACCGGGGCGCGGGCAGTGCGGCCGGCCCGCCTCGTTGCTGTTCCTGTACGCGGGCGGCGGCACGCGCTCCGGCACGGTACGCGGCGATGGCCCCGGCCCGCGCGGCCCGGACGTCGTCCCCGGCTTCGGGAGCCCGGCGCCCCACATCCGTTCCACCCCCGGCGGGCGGCTCGGCAACGGGAGCCCCGTTCTCGGCACGGGCCTCGATCGCGGCCCGCCGAGCGGCTTCCGCGTCGGCCCCGTGCGCACTGGCGGCCACCACTCCGAACGAAGCTCCGGCCCGCACACCGGGCGCGCCACCGCCTGGAGCACCGGCCCCGACACCTCGGCCGGGACCCGCTCCCGCGTCGAGCGAACCGGTGTTCCGCACCTGCCCGGCGCCCCCGCCCCCCTCACCGCCAAAACCGCGAGAACCCCCGGAACCCGCAGCGCGTCCGGAGCCCCCCGAGCTCCCTGAGCCCCCCGGACCCTCTGCACCCTCGAAGTCCGGCACCGGTACCGGGTCGTACCCGCACAGCGCCTCCTCCGCGGCCCCGGCCGCCAGACCGGTCAGCATCACGCGGCCGTCGTCGCAGACGAGCACCGTACGCACGGTGATGTTCCGATGCACCCACCCGTGGGCGTGCAGCACCCGCAGCGCGGTGAGGACGTCGGCGGCGACCTCGGCCGCCCGATAGGGGCTCAACGGCTTCTCGGCGAGCAGCGCGGCCAGCGGCCTCGCGGGCACGAACTCGCTCACTATCCACAGCGACCCGCCCTCGGCGAACACGTCGAAGACCTGGTCGAGCCGGGGATGGTCGGGGATCTGCGCGGCGGCCTGGGCAGCCTCGATCGCCCGTCGCACGGCGGGTTCGGTGGGCCGACGTGTGGTCCGCGCGGAGGCGCGCCGCACCCCGCCGTCCCGCGCCACGAACCCCTCGGGCAGCCCGTCCGCGTCGAGCACCTCTGCCTCGACGACCTCGGGCAACGGCACCTGCCGAACGAGGACTTCCTGTCCGCTGTAGGTGTCGAAGGCCCGCGTCTCGGCGAATTCGTACTCGTCCGACGGCGGCAACGGCAGACGGTAGCGGTCGGCGAGTACTCGTCCCGCGTAGTCGTCCACGATGCCTCCCCCGGCCGACGGTTGGTCAATTCCGTTCGCCATGCATCCCGTTACAAGCTTCGTACGGTCCGCAACCACTCACGATACGTGCCCGAGGCAACCCGCAAAGCGGGGATGCGAGATGTCACCGCCCCGTGACCGACCCCTACAACAGACACCCCGGGCGAACCGTCCCGAACTTCACGACATGCGCCCGGGTCCGCACCGCAGGACTCCGTACCTCGAGTCTCCGTTCCTCAAGACTCCGCGCCTCGAAGCTCCGCCCCTCGAGACTCCGCGCCTCAGGACTTCGGCTGGAACGTCGTCGTCAGCGTCTGCCACGTGTCCTTGCGTAGATCGCTGTCCCATTTGGACGCCTTCGCCGAGTACATCAACCCGTATCCGAGAGAAGAGTTGACGACGAACCCGCGGTCGATCGACCGGTACTTCGTGCCGCTCTCCTGGTAGGTGAACTCCCAGTCGGCCGTGTTCCAGCCGCGGTAGTCCACCTGCTCTATTCGCACCCGCTTGTACTGCGAGCGCGTCATGTACTGCTCCTGGTTCTTCCAGTCCGCCACCGGGTCGGACTTGGGTGTCGTCGTCCAGCCGACGAGAAGCCTCTGCCCGTCGGGCCCGGTGAACCGGACTCCCGCGGGGTCCTCGGACACGTACTTCCACCCCTTGGGCAGCCCGATCGAGAACCCCTGACTGCCCTTGTACGTCGACACGGCGGTGGAGTCCGACGAGCCCGACGACTCCTTGCCGTCGCTGCTCGTGCCGCTCTCCTCGCTCTCGTCGCTCTTCTCGCTCGACTCACTCGCGCTCGGCGTGCTGCCCGAAGTCCCGTCAGCGCCGGAGCCGGTGTCGTCGTCCTTCGTGTCGCCACTGTCCTTGTCAGCGCCGGTGGTCGCGTCCTCGCCACCGCTTCCGGCGGTCACTCCGCTGGACGTGGCCGCCTTGGTGTCGCCTCTCTTGCCGTCCTTCGATCCGCTGTCGTCACCGCCACCGAGGGTGAGGGCCAGCACGGTCCCGATCACGGCGAGCACCACGACCACCGCGATGATCACCAGTGTCCGGCGCGGTACGACATCCGTGAGCGGCGCCTTCGGCACGGGCCGCGGCGGCCTCTCGGGCGCCACGGGCCACCCCGAGGCCCGCCCCGCCGAACCGCCGGCACTTCCCACACTCGTCGCGCTCGTCGCACTCGCCGAACCCAAGTTCCGACCCGCCGACGCAGCGCCGCCGGCCTTCTCCGAGGCGGACGCCCCGGCCTTCCCCGATACCGCGGGTCCGGCCTTCCCGCCCCCCGGCGCCGACGCATCCGCGCCCACCGGAGCCGTCGGAGTCGCTGGAACCGCCGGAGCAGCCGAAGCCGCATCCTCACTTCCGACCGCCCCGCCGACCGACCCTCCGGCCGACCCGGAGGCCGCCGTACCGCCGGACTTCGCACGTGCCGTCGCCGCCGCGGTGGCCGCCGCAGTGGCCGCGCCGGCCGCCGAGGCAGCCTTCCGCACGGAACGCATCGCCCCGCGCAGCCGCTCCCCGGCCTCCTCGCCCCGCTTGGCCCCGGAGCCACCCGAGCCGCCCGAACTCCCCCGGCCAGAACCCTCGTCCGGCACCGGCGGCAAGGCCACGACCTTCGTCGCGTCCGCCGGCTCCGGCACGGTCTCCTTGGGCTCGGGCGCGTAGACCACCTCGTTGAGCATCACCCGCGCCCGCTCATTGTCGAGCCGCTGCTGGGGGTCCTTGGCAAGCAGTCCGTAGATCACGGTCTCCAACGGACCCGCGTTCTTCGGCTGCTCCACCGGCTCGGTCATCACCGCGGTGAGGGTCGCGATCGCTGACCCCTTGTCGTACGGCGGCACTCCCTCGACCGACGCGTACAGCAGACCGCCCAGCGACCACAGGTCGGCCGCGGGCCCGGGCTTGTGACCGCGCGCCCGCTCCGGCGAGATGTAGGAGGGCGCGCCGACGAGCATGCCGGTGGAGGTGATGGACGGGTCGCCCTCGACCTGCGCGATGCCGAAGTCGGTCAGCACGACCCGGCCGTCGTCCGCGATCAGCACGTTCGACGGCTTCACATCGCGGTGCAGGATGCCCTCGCGGTGCGCCGAACGCAGCACGTCGAGTATCACGAGCCCCACCTCGGCGGCGCGCTTCGGCGTGAGCAGGCCGTCCTCGCGGATGACCTCGGCGAGCGATTTGCCCTCGACGAGTTCCATCACGATCCACGGCCGGTTGTCCTCGTCGACCACGTCGAAGACCGTCACCGCGCCGTTGTTGCGAATCCGCGCGATCGCCTTGGCCTCACGCAGCGTGCGCGTGATCAGCCGCCGCTTCTCGTCCTCGTCGATGCTCGACGGGAACCTCAGCTCCTTGACCGCGACCGTGCGACCAAGGGTTTCGTCCTCGGCCCGCCACACCGTGCCCATGCCACCGCGGCCGAGAACATCTCCCAGCCGGTACCGCCCGGCGAGGAGACGACTGCTCTTGTCCTGACGGGATGCTCCCGCCCGCTCCGCCTCCGACATGCGTCCCCTCATGCAACCCGCCCTGACAGAGCCTCCATTGTCCCTCACCCGACAAGCGCTCGACGCCCAGGGGCCCCTCAGGAGGGTCCCCGCCCGCTGGTGAAGCCGTACCGTCCCTCATGATGGGGCGCGAGAAGGAAGGACCGCCGATGCCGCCGCGCCGGACACGTCGGACACTCTTGGTCATACTTGTGTCCCTGACGCTCCTCGGCCTGGCCCCGACCGGCTTGCTCGGACTGCCCCCAACCGCTTCCCACCCCCTTTCCCGCTCCCTCATGTCCACGGCCCCGACGGGCTCCCGCACCCCCGTCACCCCCGCAATGGACGCCCCCCTCTACCTCCGCTCCCGCCTCTCCCTCCTCGTCACCCGCGGCAAGGCTCCGGCCGCGGCGCTACTGGCCCTCGACGATTCCGGCTCACGCTTCGCAAGCGTCGGTGACGACATCTCCGCTGCCGGCATCGCCCGCGGCGACCACTTCCGCGCGGGCAGCATCACGAAGACGTTCATCGCAACCGTGGTGCTGCAGCTGGCCGCCGAGCACCGGCTGTCCCTGTCCGACTCGGTGGACGCTCATCTTCCGGGGCTGGTGCGCGGCGCGGGCAACGACGGCCGACGTCTGACCCTGCGTTCCCTGCTCACCCACACCAGCGGTCTGTACGACTTCACCGCGGACACCAAAGGCACCGTCCCCGTCACGCCGCTCCGGGCCGTACGCATCGCACTCACCCACCCCCCGGCGGCCCGCGGCCGCTTCGCCTACTCGAACACCAACTACGTCGTGCTCGGCATGGTCGTCGAACAGGTCACCGGCCACTCATATGCCACCGAGGCCGAGCGTCGCATCATCACTCCTCTCCGTCTGACAGGCACCTCCTTCCCCGGAGCCCGCGTCTCCCTTCCGTCCCCGCACGGCCGCGCCTACGCCGCCGACGGCTCCGACGTCACCGACCTCGACCCGCGCGTGGCCGGCGCGGCAGGCGAGCTCGTCAGCACGCTCGCCGACCTGAACCGCTTCTACTCCGCCCTGCTGAGCGGCGATCTGCTGCCCGCGCGCCGGCTGCGCGAGATGCTCGACACCCGCACCTCACAAGGCACGTACGGCATGGGGCTCTACCCGGTGAAGCTGCCGTGCGGCACCACGGTGTGGGGGCACAACGGACGCATCTCCGGCAGCTACGTGCGCACCGCAGCCACTGTCGACGGCCGTCATGTCCTCACCTTCCGGGTGAACACGGACGGGATCGCAGACCCTGACCTCGAACCCGCCCTGCTCGCCGCCGAGTTCTGCCCCCGCACCCGGTAGAACGGCCGAGTTTCGAGCAAAGATCCCAGCTCACCACACTCGTTCGAGTGACATTGCCCGACCCGGAACCGGTCAGAGCGGCACGATGTCCGGCGCCCCCAGCCGCGCCGCATCCGCCGTCAGGTCGTCCGGCTGACGCTGGGACTCCCGCTCGGCCTCGACCCGCTTCTCGTAGTGCTCCACCTCGCGCTCGATCTGGTCCTTGTCCCAGCCGAGGACCGGCGCCATCAACTCAGCCGCCTCACGGGCGCTGCGCGTGCCGCGGTCGAAGGTCTCTATCGAGATGCGCGTCCGCCTGGTCAGGACGTCGTCCAGGTGCCGGGCGCCCTCGTGCGAGGCGGCGTAGACGACCTCGGCCTTGAGGTAGTCCTCGGCGGCCGGCAGCGGCTCGCCCAGGGAGGGGTCGGCCGCGATGAGGTCGAGGACCTCATCGGCGAGCGACCCGTAGCGGTTCAACAGATGCTCCACGCGCACCACATGGAGCCCGGTGCGCTGCGCGATCCGCGCTCGCGCGTTCCACAGTGCCCGGTAGCCCTCGGCGCCGAGGAGCGGGATGTCCTCGGTGACGCAGTCGGCGACCCGCTGGTCGAGGCCGTGCACCGCCTCGTCCACCGCGTCCTTGGCCATCACCCGGTACGTCGTGTACTTGCCGCCCGCCACCACCACGAGCCCCGGCACCGGATGGGCCACGGTGTGCTCGCGCGACAGCTTGCTGGTGGCGTCCGACTCACCGGCGAGCAGCGGCCGCAGCCCCGCGTACACGCCCTGTACGTCGTCGCGCGTCAGGGGCACCGCGAGCACCGAGTTCACATGCTCCAGCAGATAGTCGATGTCCGCGCTGGACGCCGCCGGGTGGGCCTTGTCGAGGTCCCAGTCGGTGTCCGTGGTGCCGATGATCCAGTGCCGCCCCCAAGGGATCACGAAGAGGACGGACTTCTCGGTGCGCAGAATCAGCCCCGTGGTGGAATGGATCCGGTCCTTCGGTACGACCAGGTGGATGCCCTTCGAGGCCCGTACGTGGAACTGGCCCCTCTCCCCCACCATCGCCTGGGTGTCGTCGGTCCACACCCCCGTCGCGTTGACGACCTGCCTGGCGCGGATCTCGTACTCCCCGCCGCCCTCGACGTCCTGCACCCTGGCGCCGACCACGCGTTCGCCCTCACGCAGGAAGCCGGTCACCCGGGCGCGGTTGGCGACCTTCGCGCCGTACGCCGCCGCCGTGCGCACCAAGGTCGCCACATAGCGGGCGTCGTCCATCTGTGCGTCGTAGTACTGCAGCGCTCCGACCAGGGCGTCCTTCTTCAAGGCGGGGGCCACGCGCAGGGCATGGCTGCGGGTCAGGTGACGGTGCGTGAGCAGGCCGCGCCCATGTCCGCTCGCCATCGACATGGCGTCGTACAACGCGACACCCATTCCCGCGTATATCCGCTCCCAGCCCTTGTACTGGAGCGGATAGAGGAAGGCCACGGGTTTCACGAGGTGCGGTGCGAGCCGTTGGAGAAGGAGTCCGCGCTCCTTCAGGGCCTCGCGTACGAGTGCGAAGTCGAGCATCTCCAGATAGCGCAGGCCTCCGTGGATCAGCTTGCTGGACCTGCTCGACGTGCCCGATGCCCAGTCACGCGCCTCGACCAGGCCCGTGGACAGGCCACGCGTCGCGGCATCGAGCGCGGTACCCGCGCCGACCACACCCGCGCCCACGACCAGCACGTCCAGCTCACGCTCGGCCATTCCCGCCAGGGACTCGGCGCGCTCCGCCGGCCCCAGTGTCGCTGTCCTCACCGCTGCCTCCCGCTGTCAGTCGCGCTGGCCTCACCTGTCCGGCGACGCCCGGCTCACATGCCCCCTGCCCAAAGTCTGACCGCGTTGCCCGCCTTCGGCCACCACGCACCCTCAGCCTGTGGACAACACTCCCGGAAACTCGCACAGCCAATCCCACAAATCGGTCATATTTACTCCTAGTGTGACATTGCGCTCGTCCATCCTGTCCACAGGGCTTGCGCACCTGTCCCGTTTCGGTTACTGGGAAGGACGGCCCACGCCATGCCCGCAGATCTCGCCGTCATCGGACTCGGTCATCTCGGCCTGCCCCTGGCCCAGGCCGCCGTCGCCGCCGGCATCTCCACGCTCGGCTACAAAACAGGGCCGGAAGGCGGCTCGCTCACCCCCGCCGACATGCGCCGGATGCTCTCGGGGGGCTTCCGGCCCACGACCAACCCGGCCGAGCTCGGCCGGGTCCGCACCGCCGTCATCTGCGCCCCGACCCCACCCGGCCCGGACGGCGCGCCCGACCTGGGTCAGGTGGCCGCGGCCGCCCGCACTCTCGCCGCCAAACTGCGCCCGCACACCACGGTGATCCTGGAGTCGCCGGTGTACCCCGGCACCACGGAGGACTTCCTGCGGCCGCTCCTCGAGGAGGGTTCCGGGCTCCGTGCGGGGCGCGACTTCCACCTGGCGTACTCGCCCAGCCGAGTCGACCCCGGCAACCGCGACTTCACCCCCGCCAACACCCCCAAGGTCATCGGCGGCCTCACCCCCGCCTGCACCGAGTCGGCCGCCGCCTTCTACGGGCGCCTCACCGACAAGGTCGTACGCGCGCGTGGACCACGCGAGGCGGAAACCGTGCAGCTCCTGGAGACCAACTACCGGCACGTCAACATCGCCCTGGTCAACGAGATGGCCGTGCTCTGCAACAATCTGGGCGTCGACCTGTGGGACGTCATCCGCTGCGCCGAGACCAAGCCGTTCGGTTTCCAGGCGTTCCGGCCGGGCCCCGGAGTCGGCGGCCACGGCATCCCCCAGGACCTGACCGGCCACTCCACCCGATCGCTCCGGATGGTCGAACTGGCCCAGCAGGTCAATAACCACATGCCGCAGTACGTCATCCAGCGCGCCGCCGCGCTCCTCAACGAACACGGCAAATCGGCCCGCGCCGCGCGCGTACTCCTCCTCGGCGTCACCTACAAGGCGGACCTCGCCGACCAACAGGGCACGCCCGCCCACGAGATCGCGCTGCGCCTGATGGAACTCGGCGCGTCCGTCAGCTACCACGACCCGCACGTCCCAGCCTGGAGCGTCCTCGGCCGCCCCGTCCCGCGCGCCGACTCCCTCTACGAGGCCGCCGCCGGCGCCGACCTCACGATCCTGCTCCAGCAGCACCGCACGTACGACCTCCAAGGGCTCTCCGTGAAGGCCCAACTCCTCCTGGACACGCGGGGCGCCACCCCAACCGGGGCCGCGCACCGCCTCTGACTACGAATGACTACTAATGACCATGACTGGCCGCGAACAACAATGACCGCGAACAACTACGAATAACTGTCAGGATCCCTCTCCAGAAATCCCTCGCCTGGATGTCGGTGCCGACTGCTAATGTGCGGGCCGCTGTCGCACACCAGTGCGCCCGCATCCACACTTCTTCGGGGGATCTCCGTCATGAGCCAGTCCACGCCACCGTCCCAGCCCCAGCCCCAGCCCCAGCCCCAGCCGTCGGACGGCAACCCGTACGCCGCCGAGCAGCCCTCGGGCGGCAACCCGTACGCCGCCCAGCCGCCGCAGGGCAACCCGTTCGCGGGACAGGGACAGCAGCCCGGATTCGCACCTCCGGCACCCCCCGCGCCGCGCCGCGACAACATCGCCCTCGGCATCGTCGCCGCCGTCGTCGTGGCCCTCGTCACCGCCGGGATCTACGGCACGATCATCGGCAAGACGGAGTACGAGATCGGCTACGCCGCGGTCGCCGTCGGCTTCCTCACCGGCCTCGCCGCGGGCAAGATCGGTGGCAGCAACCCCGCCCTGCCCGTCGTGAGCGCGATCCTCTCCCTGGGCGCGGTCTACCTGGGACAGCTCATCGGCATGGCGGTGTGGGCGGCCGACGAGACCGGCCTCTCCCTCACCACCATCTTCTTCGACAACTTCAACGTGCTGACCTCGGGCTGGAAGGAGGAGGCCGACGTCATGACCTTCCTCTTCCTCGCCTTCGGCGCCTTCGCCGCCTTCTCGGGCGCGAAGAAGGCCGCCGCGTAACCCGGTGCCGGTCATGGCGAAGGGGCCCGACTCACCTCCAGGTGATCCGGGCCCCTCACGCCGTGGGCACTACCTCTTGTGCTGCGAGTCCGCGACCGTCACCTCGACGCGCTGGAACTCCTTGAGCTCGCTGTAGCCGGTGGTGGCCATGGCGCGGCGGAGGGCTCCGAAGATGTTCATGGAGCCGTCCGGGATGTGCGAGGGACCGGTGAGGATCTCCTCGATGGTGCCCACCGTGCCGAGGTCGACCTTCTTGCCGCGCGGCAGCTCCTCGTTGACCGCCTCCATGCCCCAGTGGTGACCCTTGCCGGGCGCGTCCGTGGCACGGGCCAGCGGGGAGCCCATCATCACGGAGTCGGCCCCGCAGGCGATGGCCTTGGGCAGGTCGCCGGACCAGCCCACACCGCCGTCCGCGATGACGTGCACATACCGGCCGCCGGACTCGTCCATGTAGTCGCGGCGGGCCGCGGCGACGTCCGCGACAGCCGTGGCCATCGGGACCTGGATGCCCAGCACGTTGCGCGTGGTGTGCGCGGCGCCGCCGCCGAAGCCGACCAGGACACCGGCCGCGCCCGTACGCATCAGGTGCAGGGCCGCTGTGTACGTGGCACAGCCACCGACGATGACCGGAACGTCCAGCTCGTAGATGAACTGCTTCAGGTTCAGCGGCTCGGAGGCGCCCGAGACGTGCTCCGCCGACACCGTCGTACCGCGGATGACGAAGATGTCCACGCCCGCGTCCACGACGGCCTTGGAGAACTGCGCCGTGCGCTGCGGGGACAGGGCCGCGGCGGTGACCACGCCCGAGTCGCGCACCTCCTTGATGCGCTGCCCGATCAGCTCCTCCTTGATGGGAGCGGCGTAGATCTCCTGGAGGCGGCGGGTCGCGGTGTCCGCGTCCAGCTCGGCGATCTCGTCGAGCAGCGGCTGCGGGTCCTCGTACCTGGTCCACAGGCCTTCGAGGTTGAGCACGCCCAGGCCGCCCAGCTCTCCGATGCGGATCGCGGTGGCCGGGGAGACGACCGAGTCCATCGGGGCGGCCAGGAAGGGCAGCTCGAAGCGGTAGGCGTCGATCTGCCAGGCGATCGAGACCTCCTTCGGGTCCCGCGTACGGCGGCTCGGGACGACGGCGATGTCATCAAAGGCGTACGCCCGACGGCCGCGCTTGCCGCGCCCGATCTCGATCTCAGTCACGTGTTGGCCTTTCCCTCTTCGCTTCTGCGCCTCCCAGTATCCCCGACGCCTACGACAAGGGCGGCCCCGGAACCTCCGGGACCGCCCGTCGCGAGTCTTGTGACTACCGGTGACTACTTGTTACGGCTGTAGTTCGGTGCCTCGACCGTCATCTGGATGTCGTGCGGGTGGCTCTCCTTGAGGCCCGCGGAGGTGATGCGCACGAAGCGGCCCTTGGACTCCATCTCGTCGATGGTGGCGGCGCCCACGTACCCCATGGTCTGGCGCAGGCCCCCGACGAGTTGGTGCAGCACGTTGGCCAGCGGGCCGCGGTAGGGCACCTGGCCCTCGATGCCCTCGGGGACCAGCTTGTCGTCGGATGCCACGTCCGCCTGGAAGTAGCGGTCCTTCGAGTACGACCTGCCCTGGCCACGGGACTGCATGGCGCCGAGGGAGCCCATGCCGCGGTACGACTTGAACTGCTTGCCGTTGATGAAGAGCAGTTCGCCGGGCGACTCCTCGCAGCCCGCGAGGAGGCTGCCGAGCATCACCGTGTCAGCACCGGCGGCCAGCGCCTTGCCGATGTCGCCGGAGTACTGCAGACCACCGTCGCCGATCACCGGGACACCCGCGGCGCGGGCCGCGAGGGCCGCTTCGTAGATGGCGGTGACCTGCGGGACGCCGATGCCGGCGACCACACGGGTGGTACAGATCGAGCCGGGTCCCACGCCCACCTTGACGCCGTCGACGCCGGCGTCGATCAATGCCTGGGCGCCGTCACGGGTGGCGACGTTGCCGCCGATCACGTCGACGTGCACGCTCGACTTGATCTTCGCCATCCAGTTGAGGGCGTTACTGTTGTGCCCGTGCGAGGTGTCGACGATCAGGAAGTCCACCCCGGCCTCGGCCAGCGCCTGAGCCCGCTCCAGCGCCTCGGGGCTGGCGCCGACGGCGGCACCCACCAGCAGGCGGCCCTCCGCGTCCTTCGCGGCGGTCGGATACTTCTCGGCCTTCACGAAGTCCTTGACCGTGATCAGGCCCTTGAGGACACCCGCGTCGTCGACCAGCGGAAGCTTCTCGATCTTGTGGCGGCGCAGCAGTTCCATGGCGTCGGTGCCGGAGATGCCGACCTTGCCGGTGACCAGGGGCATCGGCGTCATGACTTCGCGCACCTGGCGCGAGCGGTCGGTCTCGAAGGCCATGTCACGGTTGGTGACGATGCCGAGCAGCTTGCCGTTACCGTCGGTGACGGGCACGCCGCTGATGCGGAACTTGGCACACAGTGCGTCGGCCTCACCCAGCGTCGCGTCCGGGTGCACCGTGATCGGGTCGGTGACCATGCCGGACTCGGAGCGCTTCACCAGGTCGACCTGGTTGACCTGGTCCTCGATGGAGAGGTTGCGGTGCAGTACACCGACGCCGCCCTGCCGGGCCATGGCGATCGCCATGCGCGACTCGGTCACCTTGTCCATCGCAGCCGAGAGCAGCGGGATGTTCACGCGTACGTTGCGGGAGATGCGGGACGAGGTGTCGACCGCGTTGGGCAGCACCTCGGATGCGCCCGGCAGCAGCAGCACGTCGTCGTAGGTCAGCCCGAGTGTCGCGAATTTGGCGGGCACTCCGTCGACGTTGGCAGTCATGACACCTTCCCCAAATGGCCTTGAACGGTGCGGATGTCCATGCTAACGGGAAGCAGGGCTGTCTCATTCCACGGTTCGGGCGCCGGAGGTTTCATAGGTTCGTACGGGGGGAACGGCGGCGCCGTTCACCTGTGGGCCGGAAACCCGGCCCCTGAGAGACCGCTCGCCGGGACGACACCGAGAAGAAGGCCGACCCGGCGAAGCCCCGACTACTGCTCCGCCAGCGCGCGCAGCCGGCTCAGCGCCCTGTGCTGAGCCACTCGTACCGCTCCTGGTGACATTCCCAACATCTGGCCCGTCTCCTCGGCCGTGAGGCCCACCGCGATCCTCAGGAGGAGCAGCTCGCGCTGATTTTCGGGAAGGTTGGCCAGGAGCTTCTTGGCCCACTCGGCGTCGCTGCTGAGCAGGGCGCGCTCCTCGGGGCCGAGGGAGTCGTCGGGGCGCTCGGGCATCTCGTCCGAGGGCACGGCCGTCGCACCGGGGTGGCGCATCGCCGCACGCTGCAGGTCGGCGACCTTGTGTGCGGCGATGGCGAACACGAACGCCTCGAAGGGGCGTCCGGTGTCCTTGTAGCGCGGCAGCGCCAGGAGCACCGCGACGCAGACCTCCTGCGCCAGGTCCTCCACGAAGTGCCGCGCGCCCCCCGGAAGCCGGGACAGACGGGTACGGCAGTAGCGGAACGCCAGTGGGTGTACGCGGGCGAGCAGATCGTGCGTGGCCTGCTCGTCGCCGTCGACCGCGCGATGGACGAGCGCACCGATCACCGTCGTCTCGTCGTCACGCATCGGTCCATGGTGCCTTGGCGTCGTCCTGTCCGTGGCACCGCGTCCATAGTTGTGCACCGAAGCGTTATGAGCAGGTGCGCCGGAACTCATCTCCTGCGCCCTCCCCTTCCGCTCGACCGACTTGTCCCCGAGAGACTCCACACCTCAAGGATGCGGCATCCGCGGCGAAACGAGCAGCAGACACCCGACGGAGCCCCTTGCCTTCCCCACCCACCATGCGGTAGGCGGGGTTCGTCGTACCCCCGCGACGGCTCACCTAGCGAACCAGGCCCCACCGGAAACCGAGCGCCACGGCGTGCGCGCGGTCCGAGGCGCCGAGCTTCTTGAAGAGCCGCCGGGCGTGCGTCTTGACGGTGTCCTCGGAGAGGAACAGCTCGCGCCCGATCTCCGCGTTCGACCGGCCGTGGCTCATGCCTTCCAGCACCTGGATCTCACGCGCTGTGAGCGTCGGCGCCGCGCCCATTTCGGCCGACCGCAGTCTGCGCGGGGCGAGCCGCCAGGTGGGGTCGGCGAGCGCCTGGGTCACGGTCGCGCGCAGCTCCGCGCGTGAGGCGTCCTTGTGCAGATAGCCGCGGGCACCGGCGGCGACGGCGAGCGCCACGCCGTCCAGGTCCTCGGCGACGGTGAGCATGATGATGCGCGCACCGGGGTCGGCGGACAGCAGCCGCCGGACGGTCTCGACGCCGCCCAGACCGGGCATGCGTACGTCCATCAGAATCAGGTCCGAGCGGTCGGCTCCCCAGCGGCGGAGGACTTCCTCGCCGTTGGCCGCCGTCGTCACACGCTCGACGCCGGGCACGGTCGCCACCGCACGACGGAGCGCCTCTCGGGCAAGCGGGGAGTCGTCGCAGACGAGGACGGATGTCATGGCCGCCCTCCGCAGCTGATGCGCGTCACCTTGAGCCTCCAGGCTGGGTACGAATCGTCACCTGTGCGGTTGACACTCGCCGACGGAAACTGCCGCCTGCCCGAGCGCTTGTTCCTTCAACCGCCTCGGCACTCTCAACGATGGTCACTCGAAAGAGTTACGGGCCAGGCGGTCGTCTTCGGCACTCTACGTGAGGGGGCGGACACGGTGCAGACATGCACGACGGACCCTCAACGTTTCATCACAACCCATGCCCCATTCGGCCGGTTTTCTTCCCATTTGCTGGTGTCTGCGGCTAGATTCGCAATGAGTCATATTTTCATCTCCTTAGATCGTAGATGTACGGTCGATGGGCACATAGCAGCCCAGAACGGCACCAAGGGGACACGCAATGGCAGATTTCTCCCGCCTTCCCGGTCCGAACGCGGACCTCTGGGACTGGCAGCTCCTCGCGGCCTGCCGCGGGGTCGACAGCTCGCTCTTCTTCCACCCGGAGGGCGAGCGCGGTGCGGCACGGAGCGCTCGCGAGAACTCGGCCAAAGAGGTCTGCATGAGATGCCCGGTGCGCGCGCAGTGCGCGGCTCACGCGCTGGCAGTGCGCGAACCGTACGGCGTATGGGGCGGGCTGACCGAGGACGAGCGCGAAGAACTCATGGGGCGGGCGCGCAACCGCCTGGTGGCGGCGTCGACCAACGGCAGCGGTTCCGCTTCGAACAACTAAAGGAACGTTTCTTCATTCGGGCGCGTACTAGTGCCCCTGCTTTTGGCGCGGCCCCCGCCCATCAGCCTGTTGGCGCGGAGCCCGCCCGTCAGCGTGCCGCCGCCCTCGCCAGCTGCTCCAGCGTCGCTGCCACCGCCGGTACCTGGGCCAGGTCCGGCAGCGTGAGCGCGACGATCTCCCGCCGCACCGGCGGCTCCACGGTCACGGTGCGAGCCCCTTTGGGACGTACGGACTCGATCGCGAGCTCCGGCAGGACGGCGACCCCCAGACCCGCACCCACCAGTCCGACCACGGCCGGATAGTCGTCGGTGGCGAAGTCGATGCGGGGTACGAAACCCGCGCCGCGGCATACCTCGACCAGTTGCCCGCGGCAGCGCGGACAGCCCGCGATCCACGGGTCCCCGGCGAGTTCGCCGATCGCGACCGACGTCGCCCGGGCGAGGCGGTGCCCCTCGGGGACCAGCCCGACGAGCCGGTCCGTCAGCAGGGGCCGGACGACGAGGTCGTCCCACTCCTCGACACCCGCCGCGCCTTCGTACCGGAACGCGAGCGCGAGGTCGCAGTCGCCGCCTCGGAGCTTCTCGACGGACTCGGGCGGCTCGGCCTCCTCCAGCGAGACCCGGGTGCCGGGGTGCAGGGCGCGCAGGGCGGCGAGGGCCGTGGGGACGAGGGTGGAGCTGCCGCTGGGAAAGGAGACGAGCCGCACCCGGCCCGCGCGCAGGCCCGCGATCGCGGCGACCTCCTCCTCCGCCGCGGCCAGTCCCGCGATGATGCCCGCCGCGTGCCGCACCAGTGCCTCGCCCGCCTGCGTCAGGCGCATCTCCCGGCCGGTGCGGATCAGCAGCGGGGTGCCGACGGACGACTCGAGCGCCTTCATCTGCTGACTCACGGCGGGCTGGGTGCAGCCCAGCTCTCGTCCCGCCGCCGAGAAGGAGCCGGTGGCGGCGACGGCGCGCAGTACACGGAGATGACGGGCCTCGATCATCCTTCGAGGATAGGCGGGCATAAGCGAGTCTTGGATACGGAGGCGAATACCTCGTCGACGCTTTGGCCCGCATCGCCTAGCGTGCTGCCATGAAGCTTCTGTCTCTGAACCTGGGCCGTCCGAAAGCCGTCCCCTACACGGACAAGGCCGTGGGCGGTGTGACCGGCATCGACAAGCAGCCGGTGAGCGGGCCGGTGCGGGTGGAGGCACCCGGGCCCAAGGGGGTCGGCGCGAGCGGGGTGGCCGGGGACACGGTGTGCGACAAGCGCCACCACGGCGGGAACGACCAGGCCGTGTACGCGGTCGCCCGCGAGGACCTCGACGACTGGGAGCGCGAGCTCGGCCGGCCGCTGTCCAACGGCATGTTCGGTGAGAACCTCACCACGGAGGGGCTCGACGTGTCCGGCGCGCTGATAGGCGAGCGCTGGCGCGTCGGCTCCGAAGTGGTCCTGGAGGTCACCTGCGGGCGCATCCCCTGCAGTACCTTCCAGGGGCATGTCGGCGAGCGGGGCTGGGTGAAGCGGTTCACCCAGAAGGGCGCGCCCGGCGCGTATCTGCGGGTGATCGAGCCGGGCGAGATCCGGGCGGGCGACCCGATCGAGGTCGTGCACCGACCGGACCACGACGTGACGGTCACACTCCAGTTCCGCGCCGTCACGACCGAACGGGAGCTGTTGTCACGGCTGTTGGCCGCGGGCGAGGCACTACACCCGGAGTCGCGCGCGGCGGCGGAGAAGTACGTGGCGCAGCAGGGCCGTTAGGGCCTGTCCGGCGGATCCCGGTGAGTGCGGCGCGCTTGCCCGGCCCACGTGCGACGGCCGCGGCACCCCGCCCCGGAACACGCGCGAGGGCCACGTCGTTGCCTGGGTGGAGCCCGTGCGGCGACCGTGTCGGTGCATGCGGGGAACTCGTGGAGCATGGTCTGTCGTTGGGTGGTGGAGGGCGCGGTACCCCTGGTCAGGTCACTAGCCTTGGGCCATGACAACGGCTCTGATTACGGGATCGACCGCGGGCATCGGCGCCGCCTTCGCGCGGCGCCTGGCGGCTGACGGGCACAACCTCGTGCTGGTGGCGCGCGACACCGCGCGACTGGGCGAGCAGGCGACCGAACTGCACGACCGCCACGGCATCGAGGCGGAGGTACTGACGGCGGACCTGGCGACCGACGCGGGTATCGAGGCGGTGGCCACGCGGCTGAGCGACCGCAAGAACCCGGTCGACCTGCTGATCAACAACGCGGGCTTCGGCAACAAGGGCCACTACCTCGACGTATCGATGGCCGACGAGCTGATGATGCTCAAGGTGCACTGCGAGGCGGTGCTGCGGCTGACGTCGGCGGCGGCCGGGGGCATGCGGGAGCGCGGCCGGGGCGGAGTCGTCAACGTCGCGTCGGTGGCCGCGTTCGTGCCGCGGGGCACCTACGGGGCGTCCAAGGCGTGGGTCGTGCAGTTCACGCAGGGCGCGGCGAAGGACCTGGCGGGCACCGGCGTACGGCTGATGGCGCTGGCCCCCGGCTTCGTGCGCACCGAGTTCCACCAGCGGGCCGGCATGGGCACGGACAACATCCCGAACTGGATGTGGCTCGACGCGGACAAGCTGGTCGCGACGGCGCTCGCGGACCTGGCCCGCGGCAAGACGCTGTCCATCCCCGACGCCCGCTACAAGGCGCTCATGGGCGTGGTGAAGGTGACGCCGCGGGCGCTGCTGGGCGGGATCACGTCGAAGACCGGGCGGAAGTACGGGCCGCAGTAGAAGTACGGGCCGCAGCAAGAAACCGCGGTAAGAGACCACCGCAGGAAACCACAGCAGGAAGCCGCAGCTAGAAGCGGTGACGCCGCCGTCCCAGTGGGAAAATGGACGCATCAGCCGGACCCAGGGGGGCCGGGAGGCGGCGTCATGACATTTGTGCAGCTCATCGACTGCAAGACCAGCCGTTTCGATGAGATGAACCGGCTCATGGACACATGGGCCGATCAGACCAAGGGCAAGCGGACCGCGACACACAACATCATCGGCAAGGACCGGTCCGACGCGAGCCACTTCATAGAGATCGTGGAGTTCACCTCGTTCGACGAGGCGATGCGGAACTCGAATCTCCCCGAGACCGACAAGATCTTCCGGGAGATGGTGGCGCTCTGCGACGAGATGCCCACGTTCACCGACCTGGACGTGGTCCGTGATGAGCAGCTCTACGCGGCGAACATCCGCAGATTCTTCGAGACGGTGGCCGTCCAGGGTGAACTGCCGCCGCTCAACAGCCTGCTCGCGGAGAACTACCACGACCACGATCCCGCCAACGAGCAGGACAACCTCGGCCTCGACGCGATGTGCCGCGAGATCGAGATGTGGCGCCGCGCGTTCGACTTCACGTTCACCGTCGAGGACCAGATCGCCGAGGGAGACCGTGTCTGCACGCGGTGGACCTGGAACGGCACCCACACGGGCGACTTCCTGGGCATTCTGTCGACCGGCAGGCAGGCCACCATAACCGGGACGACCATCTTCCGGTGCGGCGAGGACGGGAAGATCGTCGAGGGCTGGTGGCAGTACGACCGACTGGGACTGATGGGTCAACTCGGGGCGCTGGACGCGCTGGAGAACTAGTGTCTGTCGTTTGGGTGTGATCCAAACGACAGACACTAGGGGCCTGTGTGGCTCAGGCTCGTACGGGAGAAGCCCCCGTTCCCTGCGGAACGGGGGCTTCTTCAGGAGTCGGTGACTCAGTGGGCGTGCCCGTGGCCGTGGCCGTGACCGGCGTCGGCCTCTTCCTCGGCCGGCTTCTCGACGACCAGGGTCTCGGTCGTGAGCAGCAGGGAGGCGATGGACGCGGCGTTCTCCAGGGCGGAGCGGGTGACCTTGACCGGGTCGATGACGCCGGCCTTGACCAGGTCGCCGTACTCGCCGGTGGCGGCGTTGAAGCCCTGGCCCTTGTCGAGCTCGGCGACCTTGGAGGTGATGACGTAACCCTCCAGGCCGGCGTTCTCGGCGATCCAGCGCAGCGGCTCGACGGCGGCGCGGCGGACGACCGCGACACCCGTGGCCTCGTCGCCGGTCTTGCCGAGGTTGCCCTCGAGGATCTTCACGGCGTGGACGAGCGCGGAGCCACCACCGGAGACGATGCCCTCCTCGACCGCGGCGCGGGTCGCGGAGATGGCGTCCTCCAGACGGTGCTTCTTCTCCTTGAGCTCGACCTCGGTGGCGGCGCCGACCTTGATCACGCACACGCCGCCGGCCAGCTTCGCGAGGCGCTCCTGGAGCTTCTCGCGGTCCCAGTCGGAGTCGGTGTTCTCGATCTCGGCCTTGATCTGGTTGACGCGGCCCACGACGGCCTCGTGGTCGCCGCCACCGTCGACGACCGTGGTGTCGTCCTTGGTGACCGTCACGCGGCGGGCGGTGCCCAGCACGTCCAGGCCGACCTGGTCGAGCTTGAGGCCGACCTCTTCGGCGATGACCTGACCACCGGTGAGGGTGGCGAGGTCGCCCAGCATCGCCTTGCGGCGGTCACCGAAGCCCGGGGCCTTGACGGCCACGGCGTTGAAGGTGCCGCGGATCTTGTTCACGACCAGGGTCGACAGGGCCTCGCCCTCGACGTCCTCGGCGATGATCAGCAGCGGCTTGGAGGCGTTGGCCTGGATGACCTTCTCCAGCAGCGGCAGCAGGTCCTGGATGGAGCTGATCTTGCCCTGGTGGATGAGGATGTACGGGTCGTCGAGGACGGCCTCCATACGCTCCTGGTCGGACACCATGTACGGCGACAGGTAGCCCTTGTCGAAGGCCATGCCCTCGGTGAAGTCCAGCTCCAGGCCGAAGGTGTTGGACTCCTCGACGGTGATGACACCGTCCTTGCCGACCTTGTCCATCGCCTCGGCGATGAGCTCGCCGACCTGCGGGTCCTGGGCGGACAGCGCGGCGACGGCGGCGATGTCGGACTTCTCGTCGATCGGGCGGGCGGTCGCGAGGAGTTCCTCGGACACGGCCTTGACCGCGGCGTCGATGCCCTTCTTGAGCAGCGCCGGGGAGGCACCCGCGGCGACGTTCTTCAGGCCCTCGCGGACGAGCGCCTGGGCCAGCACGGTGGCGGTGGTCGTACCGTCACCCGCGATGTCGTTGGTCTTGGTCGCCACCTCCTTCACCAGCTGGGCGCCGAGGTTCTCGTACGGGTCGTCGAGCTCGACCTCGCGGGCGATGGTGACACCGTCGTTGGTGATGGTGGGGGCGCCGAACTTCTTGTCGATGACGACGTTGCGGCCCTTGGGGCCGATCGTCACCTTGACCGTGTCGGCAAGCTTGTTGACGCCGCGCTCGAGGGCGCGACGGGCGTCCTCGTCGAACTTCAGGATCTTCGCCATGGGAGCGATTCAGCCCTCTCGGAAATCTTGGGAGAACGAACTGCGCCCCCGGCGCCCGGCTTGTTGAAGGTCGCGGGGGTCAGGGGCGCAGCTCACTGCAAAACTGGGGTGAATTACTTCTCGATGATCGCGAGCACGTCGCGAGCCGAGAGGACGAGGTACTCCTCGCCGTTGTACTTCACCTCGGTGCCGCCGTACTTGCTGTACAGCACGACATCGCCGACGGTGACGTCGAGCGGAAGACGGTTACCGTCCTCGAAGCGACCCGGGCCCACGGCAAGGACGACGCCCTCCTGGGGCTTCTCCTTCGCGGTGTCCGGGATGACCAGGCCAGAGGCCGTGGTCTGCTCGGCGTCGAGCGGCTGGACCACAATGCGGTCCTCGAGCGGCTTGATGGCAACCTTGGAGCTGGCGGTCGTCACGATCCGACCTCCCCCTTCGGAGATCTCACGGGGTGAACTGTCTGAGGTTGCGACCAGGTCGATCCGTCGTCGCGGGTGCCGGACCTGCCCGTCGCTATTGGCACTCTCCAGGGGGGAGTGCCAGACCTGAGACTATGACCGCGATTAGCACTCGGTCAAGCGGAGTGCCAACGCGGCGCTCACAACACGGAAAAACCTCGCCCGGTTCGCCGGGTTCGCCCGGTGCGCCAGCGGGCGTCTCGGGCAGTCCTCCACTCGCCTCAGAGATAGTCCTCCAGCCGCGCCGGTGTGAACCCCTCCGCCTGGATGCGCCGGAGCAGCCGGGTCGTCGCCTCCGCGAGGTCGGGATCGTCGAACCCGGACAGGATGTCGCCCGCCCGCAGCCGTCCCTCGTCGGCCTCCCGCCCCAGCACGACGGCCGCGACCCCGCAGTCGGCGGCGGCGCGCAGCGTGGTGGTGTCGTACGTGCCGTACGGGGGCCGGAAGAGCCGGGGGCGGATGCCGAAGCGTGCCTTGAGCTTGTCCTGCTGGCCGCAGATCTCGGCCCGCTGGCCCGCGTACGGCAGGCCGCGCAGCGAGGCGTGGTCGAGGGTGTGGTTCTGCACGCTCGCGCCGACCGCCCGCAGGCGCGCGAAGTGCCCGTACCCCGGCCCGACGACACTGTCCGTGAGGAACATGCTGACCGGCAGCCGCAGTTCACGAACCATGTCGACGAACCGCGGATCGCGCTCGGCGCCGTCGTCGTACGTCAGGAAGACCACCTTGTCGCGGGTGGGAACGCGGCCCACGACCGGCACCAGCCCCGGCCCCGCCGCGCGGAGGACGGTCCGGGCGGGCGGTTTCGGCGCGGGGGCGAACGGGCCCGACAACCCCCAGCGACGGTACGTCGCCCGGGTCGGCCCGTGCGGCCGCGCCTCACGCACCTCCTGAGCGGCCTTCTTGCCCAGCCGCTCGATCGGATCGACGGACTGGGCGCAGCCGGCGCTCCCGGCCAGGAGTGCGGCGGCGAGCGCCCCGGCGGCCAACGCCCACGTCCTCACAGGTAGTCCTCCAGTCGCGCCACCGCGTACCCCTTGTCGGTGACCTTCTTCAGGAACCGGCGGATCATGTCGGCCATCGCGCCGCCCCACTCCCCCGTGCCCCGGAAGTGGGTGAGGACGATGTCGCCGGGGTGCAGTTTCTGGTCCCACTCGCGGTACTCCCAGTGATCGACGTAGACCTCCTCGGCCCAGATCGGGGCGTACTTGATGCCGCAGGACTTGGCGGCGCGCAGGGTGTCCCTGTTGTAGTTGCCGTAGGGCGGCCGGAAGAGCTTGGGGCGCTTGCCGAACTGTTTCTTCATCACCGTCTGCATGCCGCAGATCTCGTACTTCTGTTCCTTGTACGACAGTCCGGGCAGATAGGAGTGGTGCAGCGTGTGATTGTTGAGGCCGACGCCCCGGTCGCGCATCTTCCGGAAGTACCCGTAGTCGTCCTTGATCAGGTAGTTGCTGAGGAAGGCGGTGTACGGAATCTTCAGGTCGCTCATCATCCGCAGGAACTCCGGGTCCTTCTCCTCGCCGTCGTCGATGGTGAGGAAGATGACCTTGTCCTTGGTGGGGACGGTGGTGAAGACCGGTGGCAGGTCGAACTTTTCCTGGCCCGTGACCTCGAATCCCTCGCGGGCCTTGATGACCGGTTTCCTGGCCGGGGCGGGCGGCGCGGTCAGCGGGGTCCCGGCCAGCCCCCAGCGCTCGGCCGCGGCGACGCGTTGCGCGTGCGCCTGGCGCAGTTTGGCGGCGTACGCGTCGAGGGCGCGCGCCTCGGGCGCGTGCAGTGCCTGCTGACCGTCACCGTCGGCGCAGCCGGACGTGAGGGAGGCGACGGCGAGTACGGCGATCCCACTCCACACAGCAGCCTGCTTCGTGCGGTTTTTGTCATTTTGTCGTACTAGTCGCATGGTGCCGGATCCTTCCAGGCCTTGGCCCGTACGGCGGCCCCGACACCGCGATCGAAAGCGCACCGTCCACCGACTGGCCCACACCGGCCCGGTTGGCCCCCAGTGGCCCGCATAGGCCCACAATGGGCCGGTGAACGACCTCTCCTTCGCCTCTCTCCTCACCCCCGAGGGCCGCGCCCTGCTCGACGAGGTGCGCGGCACCGAACCGGCCCAGGAGCTCGCCGTCGCCACCCGGCTGCGCCGCGAGCACCCGGCCGAGCTGGTCTCGGCGGCGCTCACGCAGGCGCGGCTGCGGCAGCGGGCGGCGGCGAAGTTCGGGCCCGAGGACGCGGAACGGATGTTCTTCACCCCCAACGGGGTCGAACAGTCGACCCGTACGACGGTCGCCACGCACCGTGCGCGACGCTTCGCGGAACTGGGCGTCCGTACCGTCGCCGACCTCTGCTCCGGCATCGGCGGCGACGCGATCGCGCTCGCCCGCGCCGGGATCCGGGTCCTCGCCGTGGACCACGACCCCCTGACGGTGGCGGCGGCCCGCGCGAACGCGGACGCGCTGGGCCTCGCGGACCTGATCGAGGTGCGCGAGGCGGATGTCACGGAGGTCGACACGTCGCCGTACGACGCGGTCTTCGTGGACCCCGCGCGGCGCGGCGGCCGGGGCCGGATCTTCGACCCCGAGGCGTACTCGCCACCGCTGTCATGGGCGATCGGAACGGCCCTGAAGGCCCCGCTCGCCGCCCTCAAGATCGCCCCCGGCATTCCCCACGAGGCCGTCCCCGCCGAGGCGGAGGCCGAATGGATCTCGGACGGCGGAGACGTGAAGGAGGCGGTGCTGTGGTTCGGCACGGAGCCGGGCCTGGTCCGGGCCACCCTGCTGCCGGGGCCGCGAGTACTGCGGGGACGTCGGCTGCCGGATCCTTCCGTCCGACCGGTCGGGCGTTACCTGTACGAGCCCGACGGCGCCGTCATCCGGGCCCATCTGGTGGCGGAGGTCGCCGAGGAGTTGGACGGAGGACTCATCGACGAGACCATCGCGTACATCACGGCGGACGAACTGCGCGCGACACCGTACGCCGCCGCATACGAGATCACCGATCAACTCCGCTTCAGCGTCAAGAAGTTGAAGGCACTGCTGCGGGAGCGGGAGGTCGGCATCCTGACCGTGAAGAAGCGGGGTTCGGCCGTGGAGCCGGAGGAGTTGCGCAAGAAGGTCAAGCCCCACGGCCCCCACTCGGCCACCGTCTTCCTGACCCGGGTGGCGGGGGCGCCGACGATGCTGATCGGGCACCCGGCATAGGCCGGGATTCACCACCCTCGGCGACGGAACCGGACGGGGCTGCCGCCCGAAATACGGTGGAACCGCCCCGGTCCCCCTGATTAGGGTCCACGGATGAGCTCTCGCACCTTCCGCATCATGGTCCGCGGCGTCTTCGACGGACTCAGCACCGAGCAACGCGCTGAACTCGTGAACCGCGCGCCGGCGCACGACATACTGCGCGCGGCCTTCACCCCCGAGGGGCACCTCAGTTACGACCTCGCCGCCCGGACCGCCTTCACCTTCCGGTTCCTGGACTCCGGAGAGGCCGAGGAGGACATCCTGGAGGCGACCGAACGCGCCGAAGCCGCCGCGGAAGCGTGGCTGACCGAACGCGGCTACGGCTACAAGAACCTCCGGTCCCAGGCCGAGGACCTCTCCCAGGCCCCCCTCGGTAAACGGCAGCGTCGCGCCGCCGCCGCCAAGGATCACTGACCTCCCGAGCGAGGGCCTGCGCGTCCGCACCTGACGGCGGCAGTCCCGGCCGGGCCTTCGGCGGCCGGTCGGTCGAGACCCACCGCCCGTTCCTCAAGTAGCGCGCGTTCGCGGGCGTTACGGGCGAGGAGCGCGGCCCGCTCGAACTCGGCCCGCGCCTCCGCCGTACGCCCGAGACGGGCGAGCAGGTCGCCGCGCACGCTGGGCAGCAAGTGGTAGTCGCGCAGGGCGGGTTCGGTGGCCAGGGTGTCAACGATGGCGAGGGCGGGTTCCGGGCCGTCGGCCATGGAGACGGCGACGGCGCGGTTCAGTTCGATGACGGGGGAAGGGGAGCGGGTCACCAGCAGGCCGTACAGGGTGGCGATCTGGTGCCAGTCCGTGTCCTCGTACGCGTACGCCTGGGCGTGGCAGGCGGCGATGGCGGCCTGGAGGGCGTACGGGCCGGGGACGCCGGTGCTGACGGCGTTCGCGCGGGCGAGAGCGGCGAATCCGCGGCGGATCAGCAGGCGGTTCCAGCGGCTGCGGTTCTGGTCCTTGAGAAGGACCGGTTCGCCGGACGGGCCGGTGCGGGCGGCAGCGCGGGAGCTTTGGAGCTCCAACAGGGCCACCAGCCCATGCACTTCGGACTCCTTCGGCATCAACTCGGCGAGCACCCGGGCCAGTCGCAGGGCGTCCTCGCACAGGGCGGGGCGCAGCAGGTCGTCGCCCGCCGTGGCCGCGTACCCCTCGTTGAAGATCAAATAAATGACTTCGAGTACAGACCCGAGACGGGCCTCGCGCTCCGGGCCGTACGGAACCTCGAAGGCGACCCCCCTCGTCGCCAGCGTCCGCTTGGCGCGCACGATGCGCTGGGCGATGGTCGGCTCCGGAGCGAGGTAGGCCCGGGCGATCTCGGGGGTGGTCAGGCCGCCGAGGAGGCGCAGCGTGAGCGCGATGCGGGCTTCGGCGGAGAGAACGGGGTGGCAGGCGGTGAAGACGAGGCGGAGGAGGTCGTCGTCGATGGCGTCGGGGTCGGCGGGTTCGTCGACGTGGTGCGGGGTGGACAGGGAAAGGTCCCGTCCGACCTCCTCCAGCTTGCGGGCGTAGCGCTCCCGGCGGCGTACGAGGTCGATCGCGCGGTGTTTGGCCGTGGCCATGAGCCAGGCGCCCGGGTTGTCCGGGACGCCGTCCCGCGGCCACTGCTCCAGGGCCGCGACCAGGGCATCCTGGGCGAGTTCCTCGGCGATACCCACGTCACGGACGATGCGGGTGACGCCGGCGATGATGCGGGGCGACTCGATCCGGAAGACGGTTTCGATGGCTCCGCGCGGGTCGGCGGTGGGCTGCTGTTCCACAGCCCACCATCAGACACCCGCGGCGGGCACAGGCCAAGAACCGCCGGGCCCTCCGCTCAGTCCTCCGCTCAGCCCTCCGCGATCTCCCGCACCTCGCAGGTCACCGTCCAGTGCTCCTCATGCACCTTCAGGAACCGCTTGGTCCACTCGATGGCCTCGGCCATGTCCTTGCACTGCATGAGCGCGTAGCCGCCGACGACCTCCTTGGACTCGGTGAAGGGCCCGTCGGTGACGGACAGCTGCCCGCCCGCCCAGTGCACCCGCTTGCCCTGAGCGGACGGCGTCAACCCGGCGTTGTCGAGCATGACCCCCGCCTTGGTGATTTCTTCCAGCAGCTCCCCCATCCGCTGAATCAGCTCGGGGCTGGGGCCCTCGGCGGGCGCGGTGTTCTCGTCGATCTGGATGAGCGACAGGTAGCGGGGCATGGTGACTCCTCGGGTCTCTTGGGTCCCGGAGGCCGGGCTTGTCCTGGCCTCTCACCCCTGCGTCGAACGGGAGACACCGGTTTCGACACCGTCTGCAGATTTCTTGGCAAGTATTTCTTGGCAAGAATTTCGGGCGGCTCAGTCGGCGAAGTCCTTCAGCTTCTCGGTGTCCAGGGTGAAGCCGACGGGATCGGGCAGTTCGATCACCGAGCCGAACGCACGCGCGGTGAGAGAGCGGTAGGCGCCGCCCTCGGGATCGGCGTACACGGTCACGCTGTCCGTGTCCCGGTCGACGAGGAGATAGACCGGGATGCCTGCGGCCGCGTAGCCGTCGGGCTTTTCGATCCGGTCGCGCTTGTCGGCGTCGCGGTCGTGGGAGGTGACCTCGACGACCATCAGGACGCCGTTCGGCTCGGCCCACTCGCCTTTTCCGACGAAGTACTCCTCAGGCGCCAGAGACCCGTCCGGCTTGGCTCGCCCCTTGCGGTAGGCCTCGACCTTGAGACCTTGCTCCGGATAGAGGAACAGCTCAGGCCGGTGCTGCATGCACCGCTTGAGGAGCCAGGCGACGATCTCACCGTGATTGCCGTCGGGCATGGGCTTGACCCCGATCTTTCCGTTCAGAAATTCCAGCCGCGCCGACTCGGGCGCGTGACGGGCGAGCTCCTCGAATTCCTCGACGAGCATCTGGGGCCGGTCGGATGTCATGGGGGTCATGGCGTCGCCTCCTCCCCTCCATCCTGCCCCGGTTACGGGCGGCCCGTGCTGCAAGGTCGTCATGCGTCTCTTCCTTTCTCCGTACGTGCCCCTGTGCGCAGGGCGGCGCGCACTTGGCCGGCATGGGCGTGCACCCGATCGGCCGCGAGACCCGCCCGCGCGCCCCAGCACCCCTCGCACAGCCCGCCCCGCAGCCCCTGACTGTCGCTCGGCTCACCGCAGGCCGTGCAGACGACCTCGTAACGCGGCGGCGGGGGCGGCAGCTTGGCGACCAAAGTCATCTCCCCTGGCCCGGGCGGCACTTCGGTCGCCGACAAGGGAGAGTGGGTGGGTTGAGCCACCTTCCTTACAAAAAGAGTCTCGAATCCCGCCCCCCCCGAAGCTCAAGTCACCGGCACCGTGCGGGCGAACGGTGTGGCAGGGTCCCGCCCATGCCCTTCGACCACAACGACCACTACCACTGTCTGCTCCTGCGCAACTTGCCGAAGAGCCGCACGCGGCTACGCGTCGACGCGGTCGACCCGTCCGCGGAGGTGATAGCCGCGGCGGAACGGATCGGCGGAGGCCCCCGGTTCCGGCGTACCGACATCGCCTCCGCCGCGCTGCCGAAGGGGCACTACGACGCCATCACCTGCCTGGCGAGCGTCTCTGATCAGCTCAGCGATCCCATGCAAGACGTAGTGTCTTGTATGGATTCTGCCCACCGTGGAGGGGTGGCGTGGGCGTGCAGGTGGAATCCCGCTCCCAGCGCTGTTCCTCGTGGCCGATGACCGGCTGTGGTGGGTGTGCTGATCGTCGTCACGCCCTGGTGCCGGTGGGCTGCGCGGGGCAGCCGGGTCCGGCCCGTTGGTGCGTGTCCCTCCGGACGCTTGCCCGCCGGACCCGAGGGGCCGGTGGGGGAGGGTGCCCTGCGTCGCCTGGGCGCGGGGCGTGTGGAACGGGGCCGGGTGGGCCCGGTCTTGGACCGGGCCCATCGGCTGGTCTGCGTGGTGGCCGGGGTGACCACGGCGTTGGCTTCGAGCTTTTCGACTACTGAGCGGATGGCCGTGGCACCGCTGGCGCGGTCGGTCACGGTCTTCGCCTGGTGAGTCAGACCGCGTGCCGCGATGCGCTTCCATGCGCCCGTGTCGCGGTCGCCCTGGTAGCCGCACGAGCCGCAGATGGCCCACTTCCAGCCCTGGGCGGTCGGGCGGTCGGGGGCCTTGCAATGCCGCAGCGGTGTGAGGCACTGGGGGCAGTGCTTGGAGGTGTTCTTCGCTGGGACCGTCACGACGGCAATACCGGCCTCGGCGGCCAGGTGCCGCATCCGGTCCACGATCTGCCCGCGCACCTGCTGGGAAAGGCGAGTGTTCATCGCGCGGCCCATGCCGAGCGCTTCCATCGAGCGGAGGTCTTCGACATAGATCACGGCCGCCCCGGCGGCGATGGCCTGATCCACAGCCCAGCGGGCGGCAGCCCGGGCCAGAGCGTCGTTGAGGTTCGACCGGCGGTCGCTGACGTGGCGGATTTCTTCGGCCAGTACGGCGTGTCTGGCCGCCATCGGGTGTTCGGTGTCGTTGCCGGTGAGCCGCTGGTAGTGGTCGGCCTTGGCGTGCAGGTGCTCCGACAGACGGCGCAGGCGGTGCTGTTTCGCCAGGACCCCGGCGGTGCGGAACATGGCCCCGGACCCGAGGGCGGTGATACGCCCGTCGTCGCTTCGCCGGACGGCCCCGGCGGACAGCAGGGTGTTCAGGCCCCAGTCCACGCCGAGGGCGACCGTGTGCCCGGTGCGCCGGGCCTTCGGCACCGGGTGAGTGTAGGCAAGATCAGCCCGTACCCGGCCCTGGTGGATGCGCAGGGTGGGCAGGTGCAGCACCGCACCGGCCGGGATCGTCGGCGGCAGCGAGATCGGGCAGGCAACCCATGTCCAGTCCCCGTAGGTGCGCGGGTCGGGGCGGGTGGGCAGCTGCAACCGCAGCAAGGCCCGGCGCGGATCGCTCTCGTGCCGTTCGATGGTGGCCTGCTGCCCGTCACACGCCGACAGCAGCAGCATCCGGGCAGTCCGCGGCACGGCCTCCAGTTCGAACACAGTGACAGGGAGCCGCCCGTGTTTCCGCTGGAAGGCAGCAGCTTGCCGGGTGCGGGACTTGATGATGCTCGACGGCAGAAATGCCCCGCCAGGGACCGCATCGCGCACCGCGTCCCACTCACCGGCATCACGTTTCGCCGGGTCGGCGGGCCACGTCGCGAGAACCCCAGCGGTCAGATCAGCGCGCCACTTCACCGACCGCAGAGCACGCCCAGCCTGCTCCTGAGCCATACGCACGATGCGGTCATTGACCCGGACGCCCTCCGGGGGTTCGGCAGTCCAGCCCAGACGCCGCAGCGCCATCCACGCATTCGACGGCAGCTTGCGGCCCCCGACGTCCTCGCCCGAGGCCAGCACCTCCACATCACTGGTCTTCCAGTGCTCACTGGTCAGCGCATCGGCCATGTGGGACACAAGATCCACGCACCAGCCGACACGCTCCGCCAGCACAGCAACCGACAGCATCTCGCCCGTCTTCTCCACCACGCCCGCCCGCAGCAGACCACGGGCACAGGCAGTGCGGGCCGTCTCGCCCTCACCGAGCGGCAGCCTCCGGCCCACCGATGCCCCCTCCCCGCCCGCGATGCTGTCATCCGATCAACGACACCCCCACGAAAAGGTCACGCATTCGATCTACGCACTCACACACGACACCAGCACTGATGCTGGACACACGTCACGACGCCGACGGGCGACACATCACTACGGAAGCCAAAGGAAATGCGTGAGCCTGCATCACATGCCCTTCGGCACCGTGACCAGGCTGCGGGACGCGCTCGCGCCCGGCGGGGTGCTGCTGGTGCTGGGCTGCTACGCCGGGATCACCTGGTGGGACATCGCTGCCGTGCCCGCCAACGCCGTCGCGCGGGCCGGGGTGTCCACGGCCGAGCGGCTGCGCGGGGCCGGACCGGCGCCGGTCCGGGCGCCCGTACGGCAGCCGGAGATGTCACTCGCCGACGTCCGGCGCGAGGCGGCCCGACTGCTGCCGGGCTCCACCGTGCGCCAACTCCTCTTCTGGCGTTACCTGTTGACGTACCGGGTCACTTGAGCGAAGCCCACAGCTCGCTCGCCTCCGGCTCGTCCGCCACCACCCGGTTGGGATTCGAGGGAGCCGTCACCACCGGCATCATGACCGTCTTCACCTCGTCCGAGGACAGCGACTTGAGACTCTGGCCGAGTTTCATCAGCTCGCCCAGCGAGTCGAGACCCGTGTCCGTCGTCAGGCTGCCGGTGACCGCGTCGGCGACCTTGTAGAGCTTGGTGGGGCTGGTCAGGAGGGACGTCGAGGAGATCTGCTCCAGCAGCGCCTTCACCAGCTTCTGCTGGAGGCCTATGCGGCCGAGGTCGCTGCCGTCGCCTATGCCATGGCGGGTACGGGCGAGGGCCAGCGCCTGGGTGCCGTCCAGGTGGTGCGTGCCCGCCTTCAGGGTCAGGTGGCTGTCGTCGTCGTCGATGTCCTCGTCCGTCGTGACCGTGACGCCGCCGAGCGCGTCCACCAGGTCGGCGAAGCCCGAGAAGTCGATTTCGATGACGTGGTCCATGCGCACGTCCGTCATGGACTCGACGGTCTTCACCGCACAGACCGGGCCGCCGACCGAGTACGCGCTGTTGAACATCGCGTTGTACGACACCGAGGTCGTCCCCCCGGACGAGGTCGGGCACGACGGGCGGGTCACCAGGGTGTCCCGGGGGATGCTCACCACCGTCGCCTCGGTGCGGCCCTCGTCGATGTGGACGACCATCGCCGTGTCCGAGCGGGCACCCGAGCTGTTGCCGCCGCCGAGTGCCGCGTTCTCCTCGCCGCTGCGCGAGTCGGAGCCGAGGACCAGGATGTTCAGGGCCCCACTGGGGAGAGGGGCGGCGGAGGCCGACGCCGATGCCGACGGGGTCGAGACCACCTTCGCCGGGCGGTTGTCGCCCAGCGCGCTGTTGATGTCCACGCTCTTGATGTTGCGGTTCAGATGCCAGTAGGCCCAGCCCGCCCCGGCGGCGGAAAGCACGAGGACGCCGGCGAGCGCGACACCGGCGGCTTTCAGCAGCCCTCGCCGTCGGCCCCCGCGTCTCGCCGCGTCCCCGTTCTCATCCCCACGCTCGTCCCCGTGCTCGTCTTCTCCGGCCACACAGAGGAACGTAAGTCCGAATTATTACGAGCAGGAACACCTTCGTCGCTTTCCTTCGGAAAATCTAAGACTTCTCAGGCCACCCTCAGCCCAGGGTCAACGTCGGCGCCGGATTGCTCCCGCTCCAGGACGCGTTGAACCCGAACGTCACCGATCCGCCGTTCGGGACCGTCCCGTTGTAGGAGGCGTTGGTGCACGTCACCGCCGCGCCGGACTGCGCGCAGGTGGCGTTCCAGGCCTGGGTGATCTGCTGCCCCGCGCCGTACGTCCAGCTCACCTTCCAGGACGACAGCGCCGCCCCCGAACAGGCGATCCGGACCTGCCCGGTGAAGCCCGTGGGGCCTGGAGTCGCATACGGATGTCCAGCTCGGTGATCGCGACGTCGACGCCGAGGTCGGCGAAGCGCTGGATGTTCTGCTGGAGCGTCGACGGGACCTGGCCGAGGATCAGATGGGCCTGGAGGCCGACGCCTCAGTTGCACGTGCCGCGCGTGCGACCAGCAGGGCGCCGAGGGTGGCGATGCCGGTGAACATTGTTGCCAGGGACGCGAGCGATAAGCCTGATCCAAGAGATCTCAGGGATCTCATTGCGGGCGTGACTGCCGGTGTCATTGCGGGTGCCTCCGAACGTTTCGGCCGGGCAACCGATTGGCTTCGGAGAGTGTGGAGCGGGGCGCACCACTCGTCAATGACCGGAACACCGGTAACGAGAAGCCCTAAGCCGACGGCACCCCCGTACTGCTCCGCACCACCAGTCTCGTCGCCAGTTCCACGCGCGTTCCGGCCGACGGCTGTTCCTGCCGCCCCAGCTCCAGCACCAGCTTCGCCGCCGCCTCCGCCATCTCCGTCAGCGGCTGTCGTACGCTCGTCAGCGGCGGCCCGACCCAGCGCGCCACCGGCAGATCGTCGAACCCGACGACGCTCAGGTCGTCCGGGATCCGCAGCCCCAGCTCGCGCGCGGCCTCGTACAGGCCGAGCGCCTGGAGATCGTTGCCCGCGAAGACGGCCGTCGGCCGGTCCGGGTGGCCCAGCAGTTCGCGGCCCAGCCGGTAGCCGTCCTCGTGATGGAAGTTCCCGACCTTGATCAGCTCGGGGTCCACCGGCAGCCCGGCCGTCTCCAGCGCGGCCCTGAATCCGTCGACCCGCGCGCGGCTGCACATCATCCGCGAGGGCCCGCTGATCGCGCCGATCCGGGTGTGGCCGAGCTCGATGAGATGCCGCGTCGCGGCCAGCCCGCCGTGCCAGTTGGTGGCGCCGATGGACGGTACGTCGTCACCCGGGTCGCCTGCCGGATCCAGCACCACGAACGGGATGGATCTGCTGGTCAGCAGCGCGCGCTGGGACTCGTCGAGCCGGGACAGCACGAGGATCACGCCGTGCGGGCGGCGCGCGGCGACCTGGTCTGCCCAGGTGCGTCCGGGGGTGAGCCGACCCGCGCTCTCGGAGAGGACGACGCTCAGGCCCTCGTCCCGCGCGACGTTCTCGACACCCCGGATGACCTCCATCGCCCAGGCGCTCTCCAACTCGTGGAAGACCAGGTCGATGAGGGGCGAGCGGGTCGCCTCGGCCCGGCGGCGCCGGTAGCCGTAGTCGCGCAGCAGCTCCTCGACGCGGGTGCGGGTGGCCGGGGCGACGTCGGCCCGGCCGTTGAGCACCTTCGAAACAGTCGGAGCGGACACGCCGGCCTCGCGGGCGATTTCGGCGAGGGTCGCCGTCTGCGAGGACCGGTCCGTCGTCCGACTTTCCATGGGCTTCGCGGGTTTCATGGGCGTGATGGTAACCCTGTGGGCCCTGTTGGCAGCCCCTCTCCGACCTCACTCAGGTCAGCAACATTCGAATACCAGTAAGAAACATTCGAACCCGGGAGGGGCGACCAGCTCACTTCACCCGCACCTCACACCGCATGCGCCGCCCGGGTCCCACCACCCGCTCGGGCCCGGTCAGCGTCACCGGCACCGCATACCGCACGTCTCCTTCGCCGCCGGCCACCGCCAACCGCAGCTCCAGCTCCCCTGGTTCGACGATTCGGTCACCGTCGGGCCCGGTGTACGCGGCCAGGTCCGCCGGCACCGTAAAGTGGACCTCTGCCGATGCCCCCGCCTCCAGCGGCACCCGCGCGTACCCCACCAGCCGGACCACCGGTCGGGCCACCTTGCCCACGGGATCGTGGAGATAGAGCTGCACGACCTCCGTACCGGCCCGCTCCCCCGTGTTGCGGACGGTCAGCCGGAGCGTCGTCTCGCCGTCCGTCGGGAACACGGTGTCTTCGACCGACGGCGCCTGCCAGGCGTACGACGTGTAGGACAGCCCGTGCCCGAACGGGAACAGCGGCGTCGGATCGAGGTTGCTCGCCTCGCCGCGCAGGCCGAGCGGCGGGGCGAGATACGTCCACGGCTGCCCGGCCGGGTCACGCGGCACGCTCACCGGCAGCCGTCCCGACGGGTTCACCCGCCCGGACAGGACCCCTGCCACCGCCGGGCCGCCCTCCTGTCCCGCGAAGAAGGCCTGCACCACCGCCGCGCACCGGTCCGCCCAGCGCCCGAGGGCATACGGGCGGCCGGAGAGCACGACCAGCACCACCGGCGTCCCCGACGCCAGCACCTTGTCCAGCAACTCCCCTTGCCCCTCTGGAAGTTCGAGGTCGGCCGCGTCGCACCCCTCGCCCGACGTGCCGCGCCCGAACAGCCCGGAACGGTCCCCGACCGCGACCACGCACACCTCGGCCGCCACCGGTTCATCCGTGAACTCCGCGTCCGGGAACTCCGCACGCAGCGCCTCGAGCAGCGTCGGCACGGCGACGCCCGTCGGGACCTCGGGGTGGTCCAGTAGGACATGGCGGGGGAACGTGTAGCAGCCGAGCATGGCCGCCGGGTCGTCGGCGAGCGGCCCGAGCACGGCGATCCGCCGCACCCCGGGCGCCAGCGGCAACGTACCGCCATTGGCCAGCAGGACCACCGACTCCTCCGCCAACTGCCCTGCCAACGCCCGCATATGGGGCGGATCGAGATCGACGGGAGTCGTGGTGACGGACGGCGGCGCCCAGTCGGGATCCAGCAGCCCCAGCTCGCACTTCTGCGTCAGCACCCGCAGCGCGGCCCGGTCCACGAGCTCCTCGTCGAGCGGCCCGGCCCCGTAGCACCGCACCGCCGGAAGCTCGACGTCCACGCCCGCCGCGAGCGCGAGCGACGCCGCCCCCGCCGGGGAGTCCGCGAGCCCGTGCGCCGACTCCAGGAGGAACACGCCGAAGTAGTCGGACACGACGGTGCCGGTGAACTCCCACTCTCCCCGCAGGAGTTCGGTGAGCAGACGGCGGTGGGCGTGCGCGGGCAGCCCGTCGACGTCGTTGTACGCGGCCATCACCGACCGCGCGCCCCCCTCCCGTACGGCCATCTCGAACGGCGGCAGGATGACGTCCGCCAGTTCGCGCGGGCCGAGCGAGGCGGGCGCGTGGTTACGGGCGCCGCGGGAGGCCGAGTAGCCCGCAAGGTGCTTGAGCGTGGCGACGATGCCCGCCGACTCCAGGCCCTGGACATAGGCGGTGCCGACGGTCGCCACGAGGTAGGGGTCCTCACCGATCGACTCCTCCGTGCGGCCCCAACGGGGGTCGCGTACGACGTCGAGGACAGGGGCGAGGCCCTGGTGCACGCCGACCGCGCGCATCGAGGCTCCGATCGCCGACGCCATCTCCTTGACCAGGGCCGGGTCGAAGCTCGCACCCCAGGCGAGCGGCGTCGGAAAGATGGTGGCCTGCCAGGCCGTGAAGCCGGTGAGGCACTCCTCGTGGGCGAGGGCGGGCAGCCGGAATCGGTTCGCCGAGCGGATACGTTCCTGGAGGGAGGCAAGACGGGCGGCGCCCTCGGCCGGGTCGACCGGCGCCGTGCCGAAGGGGCGGGTCAACTGGCCCAGCCCGTGCGGCAACAGCTCGGCCAGGTCCACGTCCTCGGACAGGGCGTGCTGCAGCGGCGCCACATCCCCGCCCGGGGTCTCGTTGGAGCCGAGCCAGACGCTGTAGAGCTGGGCGATCTTCTCCCGAGGGGTCATACGGGCGAGCAGATCGGCGGCGCGGACGTCTGCGGGCAGAGCGGGGTTCTGCCAGGGGTCGGTCATGTAACTCCTCACGTATATAAGGCGGTACATAAGGCGGTTCGGTCTTCAGCCCTTGGTCGTCAGCCTTTGGTCGTCAGCCTTTGGTCGCGCCGAGCGTGATGCCGCCGATCAGCTGTCGTTCGGCGACCGCGTAGAAGGCCAGGGCGGGCGCCATGGCGAGGACCAGGTACGCGAAGATGCGGGCCACATCGGCGGCGTACTGGCCCTGGAACTGCTGGATACCGACGGGGACCGTCCACCAGGTGGGTTCGCTGAAGACGAGGAGGGGCAGCAGGAACTGGTTCCAGCTGCCGACGATGGCGAGGACGGAGACCGTTCCCAGTGCGGGGCGGGCCAGCGGCAGCAGGATGCGCCAGAAGAAACCGAAGGGGGAGCAGCCGTCGAGCGTGGCCGCCTCCTCCAGCTCGCCGGGGATCTCCCGGAAGAAGCCGCGCAGGATGACGATCGTCATGGGCAGGCCGAAGGCGGCCTGGGGCAGGATCACGCCCCACGGGTTGTCGAGGAGGTTGAAGGTGCGGAGCAGGATGAACAGCGGCAGGATCGCCACCGCGAACGGGAACATCAGCCCCATCGTGAAGAGGGTGAACACCACCTCCCGCCCGCGGAAGGCGAATCGGGCGAGCGCGTAGGCGGCGAGCGCCGAGGCCCCCACCGTCAGGATCGCGGTGCCCACCGCGATCAGTGTGCTGCTGCCGACGGACCGCCAGAACGTGCCCGATCCGAGCAGTGACGTGTAGTTCGACGTCACCCAGGGGTCGGGCAGGCCGAAGGTGTTGCTGGAGAGTTGGTCGGTCGACTTGAAGCCGGAGACGAGGGCATAGAGGACCGGGGTCACCATGACCGCGCCGACCAGCCACAGGATCACGTACACCGGGAGGGTGCGCAGCCATCGGCGGCGCACCACGCTCTGGGATCCGCTCATCGGTTGGCTCGCATGGTGGTGATGGCTCCTTCGGTGTCGCGGCGCAGCACGAAGCGCTGGTAGGCGAGCGCGAAGACCAGGCTGATCAGGAACATCGCGACGCTGATGGCGCTCGCGTAGCCCATCTGGTAGCGCTTGAAGCCGTACTGGAACATGCTGATGGCCATGGTTTCGGAGTGGTGGTCGGGGCCGCCCGCGGAGATCACCCACACCAGGTCGAAGAGCTGGATGGCGCCGATGACGGACAGGAACACGCTGATCCGCAGGGTCGGCGCGAGCAGCGGCAGCGTGACGTGGCGGAAGCGCTGCCAGCTGCCGGCGCCGTCGATGCGCGCCGCCTCGTGCAACTCCGCCGGGATGCCCTGCAGGCCGGCCAGGTAGAGCATCATGTGGAAGCCGAAGTACTTCCACGTCATCACGAGGAAGAGGGTGGGCAGGACGGTGTCCGGCCCCGCGAACCAGAGCCCGCCCACGCCGCCGAGCCCGACCGCGTCGAAGACCCTGTCGGCGAGACCGTCGTCCGGCGCGAAGATCATGCTGAACAGCACGCCGGTGATGACCTCGGACAGGATGTACGGCGCGAAGAAAAGCATCCGGTAGACGGCCCGGCCGCGCAGCTTCTGGTTGAGCATCACGGCCATGGCGAGCGCGAACGGCAGCTGGAGGACGACGGAGAAGGCGACGAGCAGGAAGCCGCGCCACAGGTCCCCGAGAAACACCGGGTCGTCCAGGAGCCGGGTGTAGTTGTCGAGCCCCACGGAGTCCGTGGGCGACCCGAACCCGCCCCAGTTGAAGAAGCTGATGTACATCGCGTAGCCCATCGGGACCAGCACCAGCATCCCGAACAGGACCAGCGCCGGAACCGTGAAGACGAAGGCCCCCAGCCAGTCACGCAGCCGGCGCGCGACGGGCCGCCGAGTCGCCGGCCCGGGTGACAGGGGCAGCGGCGCCTCGGAGGACTTGCCGAGGTCGACCGCGTACGTCGGTGTCGTCGAGTGCGTCATCGGCGGCCGCTAGCCCTCGCTCTTGGCGACTTGGGTGACCGAACGCGTGACCTGTTCGGGGGACTTGGAGCCCGCGATGAGCGCGGCGACGCTGTCGTTGATCTCCTGCCCGACGGCGGGGGTGTACGCCTGGTCGAGGTAGAGCTGGAAGCCGGTGGCGTTGGTCAGCGCGTCCGATACGGCGGTGAGGTTGGGGTCGGTGAGTGCGGGGAGGGCGTCCTTGGAGACCGGTATCAGGCCGGTGTCCTTGACGAGCTTCTCGGCGAACTCCTTCTCGGCGAAGAACTTCAGGAACTCCACCGCCGCGTCGGGTGCGCCCTTGCGCACCGCGTGACCGCCGCCCCCGCCGAACACCTCGGTGAGCGCGCCCTTTCCGCCTTCCACCGCGGGGAAGGAGAAGAAGCCGAGGTCGTCGCCGAGGCCCTTGCCCGAGTCGTTCTGGACGATCGGCGCCCACTGGCCCATCAGCTCCATGCCCGCCTTGCCGTTGGCCATCGCGGCCGCCTCGCCGGTGGGCGTGGAGTAGGCCGCGCCGAGGAACCCCTTCTGGAAGGGTTCGAGCGCGACGAGGTCCTTGAGGTGCTGACCGGCCGTGACAAATCCTTCACCGGTGAAGTCGGCGTCGGTGGCGGCCTGTTGCATCGCTTCGAGCCCGGCGACGCGCATGGACAGGTACGCCCAGTAGTACATGCCGGGCCACTTCTCCTTGCCGGCCAGGGCGATGGGGGTGATCCCGGCGCTCTTGAGGGCTCGGACGACATCGAGGTAGCCGGACCAGGTGGTGGGCGGGGTGTCGATCTTCGCCTTCTTGAAAAGCGCCTTGTTGTACCAGAAGCCGACCATGCCGATGTCGAACGGGACGGCGTACGTCTGCTTGTCGAACTGGTAGGCCGACAGGGAGGCGGGCACGAAGTTCGCCGTCCACGGGGAGACCTTCTCCGTCAGGTCCTCGACCAGGCCGGCGTCGATCTGCTGCTTGAGGACCCCGCCGCCCCACGTGTGGTAGATGTCCGGCAGCTTCCCCGAGGTGGTCAGCGCCGTCATCTTGGACTTGTATGCCTCGTTCTCCAGCGTGACGATCTTGATCTTCACGTCCGGGTGCGCGGCCTCGAACTCCTTGGCGCGCTGGGCCCACAGCTTCTTCGCGGGCTCGGTGGTGGTGATGTTCCACCACTCGATCGTGGTCTTGCCCGAGCTGTTCCCGCTGTCGGAGGAGCCGCACGCACTCAGGGCGGCCGCCCCCAGTCCGGTCGCCGCGGAGGCCGCCAGGAACCCACGGCGGGAGAGAGAGGTGTTGCCCAACGCTCGCATCGCACACCTTCCGGAAGAGAGCCGATAATTATCGGTCGAGTGCGCCGGAAGTTACGGGGACACAACAGACGTGTCAACGCTTCTGACAAACCAGGGAGTCACCAACCCCACACAGGGCCGCGGGCACTGGCGCATCTCAGGGCCGCGGGCACTGGCGCATCTCAGGGGCGCGGGCACTGGCGCACCTCAGGGCCGCAGGCACTGGCGCACCTCAGGGCCGCGGGAAACGGCCGCATCTTTCAGGGGCGCGAGGAACGGCGCATCTTTCAGGGGCGCGAGGAACTGCGCGCCCAGCCCCCACCGGACCCGCAGCCAACAACCCGCCTCCAACGGGCCCACCTCTTAGGGGCGCGGGGAACTGCGCATCTCTCAGAGGCGCGGGGCTGTGACATGTGCGGCTCCGCCGCGGGGGCGCGACCAGCCCCCACCGAACCCGCAGCCAAAAGCCGACCTGACCCCGCTCAAACCCTCCGCGCCGTACTCGACCGCACAACCAACTCCGTAGCCAGCTCAACCCGAGGAGACGCCGGCTCCTCCCCCAGCGCCAGCCGCAGCACCGTCCGAGTAGCCAACTTCCCCATCTCCGCCAACGGTTGCCGCACCGTAGTCAACGGCGGAGCCGACCACCGAACCTCCGGCAGATCATCGAACCCGACGACACTCATGTCCTCCGGAACCCGCAGCCCACGCCGCCGCAACGCTTCGATCGCCCCCAACGCCATCTGATCACTCGCGGCGAACAACGCGGTCGGCGGCTCATCCAGATCAAGCAGCGCATTGCACCCGTCGAACCCCGCCTGGTGATAGAAGTCGCCCGGCACGATCAACGCGTCATCAACCGAGACCCCCGCCCCATCCAGCGCCGCCCGGTACCCATCCAGCCGAGCCCGCGAGCACAGCAACCGCACCGGCCCGGCGACAAACCCGATCCGGCGATGACCGAGGCCGAGCAGATGCTCGGTCGCGGCCATCCCGCCCGCCCAGTTGGCGGCACCGACCGTCGGCACGTCCAGCGTCGGCGACCCCGCCGGATCGATGACGACCAACGGCACACCCAGCCGCCGCAGCTCCTCGTGCAGCCGAGGTTCGAGAACAGACGTCACCAGGATCACGCCGTCCGAGGCACGGGCGCGCAGATTGGTCATCCACTGCCGCGCGGACCCCGACGCCCCATGGATGGCCGAGACCACGGTCCCCACCCCGGACGCATGGGCAACCTCCTCCACCCCCCGGATGATCTCCACGGCCCAGGGGCTGTCGAGGTCGTTGAAGACCAGGTCGACAAGGGCCGCCCGGTCACCGGGCGCGGCCGCCCTGCGCCGGTAGCCGTGGTGCCGCAGCAGGTCCTCGATACGGGCCCGGGTCTCCGGCGACACGTCGGAACGACCGTTGACGACACGCGACACGGTGGGCACCGAGACCCCGGCCTGCCGGGCGATCTCGGTGATCGTCACCTTGTTCTTGATGCTCTCCCGGGCCACTGCGCCCACCTCCGTCGACATGTCCAAGCGCCCCTCTACCGTTCCACACCCACGGGCGAAACATTGCAGGAGTCTTCCGGAAAATTTCCGTCGGCGTGAAGCCCGGGACAGGACAGGAGCGTCAGGAGACCGACTCGAACCGCCACCGATGCACGGCCCGAGTCACCAACTCCCCATCCGGCTCAGGCAGTTCGGGCACCTTGGCGTCGTACGCAGCATCCCACCAGGTGATCACCAGCACCCGGTCCTGCGGCGCCCGCAGGACCTCCTGCCGCAGCGGCGCCCCCGGCAACTCCTGCGCCCGCACCCAGGCGAGCAGCTCCTCGCCCCGCCCGGCGACGGCCCGGGCCTCCCACATCAGCGCGACGGTCACGAGTAGAGGTTCTCCTTCGAGACCTCGTGCACATGATCATGCGAGTGCCCGTTCCCGTGTCCGTGCCCCGGTACATGCGGGTCGGTCACCGGCAGCGAAGAGTCCGCCGACAGATCCCAGTCGGACGCGGCCCGGTTCCGCGCCACCATCTCCGCACCCAGCGCGGCCACCATCGCACCGTTGTCCGTGCACAGCTTGGGCCGCGGCACCCGCAGCCGGATCCCGGCGGCCTCGCAGCGCTCCTGGGCGAGCACGCGCAGCCGGGAGTTGGCGGCCACCCCGCCGCCGATCATGAGGTGATCGACGCCCTGGTCGCGACAGGCCCGTACAGCCTTCCTGGTCAGCACGTCCACCACAGCCTCCTGGAAGGAAGCGGCGACGTCCCGCACCGGCACCTCCTCCCCCGCCGCCCGCTTGGCCTCGATCCACCGGGCCACGGCGGTCTTCAGACCGGAGAAGGAGAAGTCGTACGCCGGGTCGCGCGACCCGGTGAGCCCACGCGGGAAGGCAATGGCCCGCGGGTCTCCCTCCTTCGCGTACCGGTCGATGACCGGACCGCCGGGGAAGCCGAGGTTGAGCACCCGGGCGATCTTGTCGAAGGCCTCGCCGGCGGCGTCGTCGATGGTCGCGCCCATCGGCCGTACGTCAGAGGTGATGTCTGTGGACAGCAGCAGGGACGAGTGCCCGCCGGAGACCAGCAGCGCCATCGTCGGCTCCGGCAGCGCGCCGTGCTCCAGCTGGTCCACGCAGATGTGGGAGGCCAGGTGGTTCACGCCGTACAGCGGCTTGCCCAGCGCGTACGCGTACGCCTTCGCCGCCGACACCCCGACGAGCAGCGCGCCGGCGAGTCCGGGCCCGGCGGTGACGGCGATCCCGTCCAGATCGCGCGCACTGACCCCCGCCTCCTTCAGCGCGCGCTCGATGGTCGGCACCATCGCCTCCAGGTGCGCGCGGGAGGCGACCTCCGGCACGACCCCGCCGAAACGGGCGTGCTCGTCGACGCTGGACGCGATGGAGTCCGCGAGCAGGGTGGTCCCGCGGACGATGCCGACGCCGGTCTCGTCGCAGGAGGTCTCGATGCCGAGGACGAGCGGTTCGTCAGCCATTGATCTCGGTTCCTCGTGTCCCTTGTGCTTCTTGTGTTTCCTGTGTTTCTTGCGCTTCTTGAGTTCCTGGTATGGCGGCCGAAGGAGCATGCAGGCGCATGACCAGGGCGTCGACGTTCCCCGGCTGGTAGTAGCCGCGCCGGAAGCCGATGGGCTCGAAGCCGAAGCGCTCGTACAGCTTCTGCGCGCGGACGTTGTCCACCCGGCACTCGAGCATCACCTCGGCGCACTCGAACGCGGTCGCGGCCCGCAGCAGTTCGGTCAGCAGCCGGGCGCCGAGGCCGGTGCCCCACTGGTCGCGGCGCACGGCGATCGTCTGCACGTCGCCCAGGTCACCGGCGGCGGCCAGCCCTGCGTACCCGACGAGCCGCTCCCCTTCCATGGCCACGACATACCGCCGCGTCGCCTCCGGGCCGCGCGCATGCGCCAGCTCCGACCAGAACATCCCCCGCGACCAGGCGTCCTCGGGGAAGAGGTCCTTCTCCAGCTCCAGTACGGGATCGATGTCCCACCAGCGCATCTCGCGCAGCTCGGTGGTCACTTCGGGGTGACCACCTTGTAGTTCTTGGGCACCTGGGCGTCCGGCCGGCGCAGATACAGCGGCCGGGGCGCTTCCAGCTCCTCGCCCGCGTTCAGCCGCTCCGCGGCCAGGGACGCGAGCGCCGCCGCCGAGACGCGCTCGGGCGCGCGGGCGTCCGGGAACGTGTCGGGGTAGAGCAGCGCGCCCGCGCCGACCGCGGGCAGCCCACCGAGGTCGAGGTCGCCCGGCCGGTCCACGGCGGGCTCCGACACACGCGTACGGGGATCCGCGTACCGCGCCCAGTACACCTCCTTCCGCCGCGCGTCCGTAGCGACGACGAAGGGACCCTCGACCTCGGCCGCGTACGCGAGCCCGTCGAGGGTGCACAGGCCGTGCACGGGCACGCCCAGCGCGAGGCCGAAGGTGTCGGCGGTCATGAGGCCGACGCGCAGCCCCGTGTACGGGCCGGGGCCGACGCCCACGACGATGCCGGTGACGGCGTCGAGCCGCAGGCCGACCTCGGCGAGCACCCGGTCGACGGTCGGCAGCAGCAGCTCTCCATGCCGACGCGCGTCCACCTGGCTGGAGGAGGCGAGGACGGACGTGCCGTCGTGCAGGGCGACGGTCACGGCGGGGGTTGCGGTATCCAGAGCGAGCAAGAGCACGCAAACAGCCTACGGCGCTCGGGGGGTGTCCCGCGGACCGGAGTACGGCCGCCGCCGTCCGCCGCGCCCCTGCTGCTACCGTCAACACAAAGGACATACAGGGCGCGGACACGGTACGAGAGGTGGGCACACAGGTGGCTAGGAGCAGCTCGGGATTCGTGGCCGGGCTCACCGCCGCGGCCATCGCCGTAGTGGGCTTCCTCGCCTACCAGGCATCGGCGAACGTACCGGAGGAGCTGGCCCAGCCCCGTACCGGCACATCCCCCCAGGCCACCGCCACGAAGGCCCCCCGGGACAAGAAGAACCCGGTTGCGCTGCCCGCCCAGTCCGGCGCCGGTGAGCGGGTCGTCTACTCGGTCGACGACGACCGCGTGTGGCTCGTCGACGCGAACAACAAGGCCCAGCGCACCTTCAAGGTCACACCGGGCACGGTGGACCCGGCCGTCGGCACCTACGCCGTCACCACGCGCTCCAAAGAGGTCACCGGATCGGACGGGGTCCAGATCGAGCACGTCGTACGGTTCACGCTCGTCGACGACATCGCCATCGGCTTCAGCGCCGCCCTGAACGGCTCAACAGCCGCCCCCGACCCCGCCCGAAAGCTCGGCGGAATCCGAGAATCCCGCACAGACGGCACCGCAATGTGGGAGTTCGCAACAGTAGGCGTAAAAATCGTAGTAATCCGCTAGCCCCAGCGAGAGCCGCGCTTTCAGAGGCGCAGGAAACCGCGCCCTTCAGGGGCGCGGGGAACTGCGCGACCAGCCCCCACCGCCCCGCAGCCAACAAGCCGCCACCAGCGGGGCCACCTCTTAGGGGCGCGGGGAACGGCGCATCTTTCAGGGGCGCGGGGAACTGCGCGACAAGCCACAACGCACCCGCACCCGAAGAACCGCCCCTCCAGCGGAGCGCCTACGCCGCCTCGCGGCGAGGCTCCTCAACCACCCGCGGCACCTCCGGCAACGGCACCCGCGGCGGCAGCGACACCGCCGCAGCGGCGGCACACGACGCCAACAAGTCCCGCATCGACACCCCCGCCACTCCACCCACCCCGCACGGCTGCTCCGGCACGTCACGTTCTGAAGCCGACATGAACGCCTCCTGGGGCTCCGGGGGCAAGCGTGGTTAGGTAGACCTAACTACGGACTGATGTCCATGTGACCACGGCCGGGATGCCGAACGCAACATCTTGCCGACGACTTGTCGGAACCTTCATGAATCCCTTCATGAATACCGTCATGAACCTGTGCCAGGACTCACGCCGCCAGCACGCTCAGCTCCACCGTCGCCCAGCGCCCCCCGAGCCCGGTCACCGTGACGTGCCGTACCTCGTCCGTGGTGTCACCGACGGCCCGGTGGATGACGACATGCAGCCGGTCGTCGGTCAGCTCCTCGACCTTGCCCTCGCCCCATTCGACGACGATCACCGAGTCGGACAGCGAGACGTCGAGATCGAGGTCCTCCATCTCGTCGAGCCCGCCGCCCAGGCGGTACGCGTCCACGTGGACGAGCGGCGGACCCCCGCCGAGGGAGGGGTGCACGCGGGCGATGACGAAGGTCGGGGAGGTGACCGCGCCGCGCACGCTCAGCCCCTCGCCGAGCCCACGGGTCAGCGTCGTCTTGCCGGCGCCGAGCTCACCGTTGAGCATCACGAGATCGCCCGCGCGCAGCAGCTTGGCCAGGCGACGGCCGAGGTCGCGCATCTGCTCGGGCGAGGTGACGATGATCTGCACGCCGGCCCCGTCCCGCGTGGGCTCAGCCTGGTTGTGCGGTGCTGCTGGTGCTTCCATAGCCACCCACGGTAGCCCCTGCCGGGACGGCACCCGCGCGCATGAGGAGGTCGGCGAGACGGTCTATGACCACCTCGGGGTGCTCCAGCATGACCAGATGCCCGGCGTCCGGTACGAGCACCAGCTCGGCGTCCGGCAGCCGGTCCGCGATCGCCTCACTGTGCTCGCTCGGCGTCACCATGTCCCCGACCCCGGCCAGCACCAGTACCGGCAGCTCGGTGAAGTGGGTCAGCGCCTCGGTCTTGTCGTGATCGGTGAACGCCGGGTAGAACTCCGCGACCACGTCGATCGGGGTGCCCTCGATCATCCGTTCGGCGAATCGCTCGACGGCCGGGTCGACGTCCCGGGACGCGAACGAGTACCGCTTGATGATCCCCGCGAAAAGATCTGCCGTGGCCCGCCGCCCGCGCTCCACCAGGGCGGCCTGCTGCCCGAGAGCCTTCAGTACGCCGGGCAGCACCCACCGCACCGCGTTGACGCCCGCGACAGGCAGCCCGAAGTTGACCTCGCCGAGCCGCCCCGACGACGTACCGACAAGGGCGACGGCGACCACCCGCTCCCGCACCAGGTCCGGAAACTCGTCGGCCAGCGCCATGACCGTCATGCCGCCCATGGAGTGTCCGACCAGCACGATCGGCCCCTCGGGCACGGCGGCGTCGATGACCGCCTTCAGGTCGCGGCCGAGCTGGTCGATGGAGACCGGCGTGCCGTCCTGCACCTGGGCGGCGCCGCGCCCGGACCGCCCGTGACTGCGCTGGTCCCAGTGGACCGTGCGCACCACACCCCGCAGCGCGGCGCGCTGGAAGTGCCAGGAGTCCTGGTTGAGGCAGTACCCGTGGCTGAAGACGACGGTGACGGGGGCCGGGGCCTTGCGTCCGAAGAGCCGCCGGCGGCGCGGGGTGAAGGTGACGTCCTGCTCGATGTCGTCCACCTCGTAGTACAACTCGGTGCCGTCGTCGGCGTACGCCTTGCCCGGTGTGCCGCGCAGCGAGCCGTACGGGCCCGTCGAGTCGAGGGCGAGCCGTGCCTTTCTGCGCATGCCGCGGCCGACCGTGAGGCGCTCTATGGCGACTCCGGCGGCGGCGCCCGCGGCGACCACGCCTATGGCCACACCGGCGACACCGGCCTTGCGCCAGTTCCCGGCACTCGCCGCGGCGGAGGCGACGGCCGCCGCGGCGACGCCGGTGACGGCCTCCGCGCTGCTCTCGCTCACGTACCGCTCCCCTTCGCCAGGATGTCGTCTGCTTCTGCTGTTACTGATGATGCTGTTGTTACTCGTAGTGCGATTGCTACTCGTGGTGCTGTTGCTACTCGTGGTGCTGTTGCTACTCGTGGTGCTGTTGCTACTCGTGGTGCTGTTGCTACACGCGATGCTGTTGTAATGGCACCCTCTGCGGGTTACCCCTCTTGTTCCCTATTCACGTACACGCGCGGCACCCGGGTTCCGATCCGGGTGACGATTTCGTACGCGATCGTGCCCGCCGCACGGGCCCAGTCCTCGGCGGTCGGCTCGCCGCGGTCGCCCGGGCCGAAGAGGATCGCCTGCGTGCCGGGCGCAGGCTCGTCCCCGCCGAGGTCGACGACGAACTGGTCCATCGCGACCCGGCCCGCGACCGTCCGCCACTTGCCGCCGATCAGTACGGGGCCGGTGCCGGAGGCGTGCCGTGGGATGCCGTCCGCGTAGCCGACGGGCACCAGGCCGAGGGTCGTGGCGCCTGGAGTGACGTAGTGATGCCCGTAACTGACGCCGTGGCCCCCCGGCGTCTGCTTCACCAGCGCCAGGGACGCGCTCAGCGTCATCACCGGGCGCAGCCCGAAGTCGGCCGGGGTGCCGATCTCGGGGCTGGGCGAGATGCCGTAGACCGCGATTCCGGTACGGACGAGGTCGAAGTGGCTCTCGGGAAGGGTCAGCGTGGCTGGCGAGTTGGCGATGTGCCGCACCTCGGGGCGCACGCCCTGTTGTTCGGCATACGTCACCATTTCGCGGAAACGGGTGAGTTGGGCCTGGATGGACGGGTGACCCGGCTCGTCGGCGCAGGCGAAGTGCGACCAGAGTCCGGTGACCGTGATCAGCCCCCGGGCCTGGGCGCGCAGCGCCTCGGTGACGAGTTCGGGCCAGTCGGCGGGCTGGCAGCCGCTGCGTCCGAGGCCGGTGTCGGCCTTGAGCTGGACACGGGCACGAATGCCGGTCTCCCCCTCCGCCACTTCCTCGGCCGCCGCACAGACTTCCCGCAGCGCCCACATCCCGCTGACCGACACGTCGAGGTCCGCCTCGATGGCCTGCTTCCAGGGGCCGCCGGGGGTCCACAGCCAGCACATGATGCGCCCCGGCAGTCCCGCGGCCCTCAGCGCGAGGGCTTCCTCAGGGGTGGCGGTGCCGAGCCAGCCGGCGCCCGCGTCGAGCGCCGCTCGGGCGCACGGGAAGGCCCCATGGCCGTACGCGTCGGACTTGACCACAGCCATCACGGCCGCGGACGGCGCGTGGGCGCGCAGGGTCCGCACGTTGGCCCGCAGGGCGGCCAGGTCGATCTCTGCGCGGGCGCGCAGGGGCGCTGTCTCGTTCATAGCGCACCCAGTGTCTCAGAGGGGGCTGACAGCCCGGTCAGTAGCTCTGGGACGGTCATGTGCCGGCCCTGCGGCCCCAGACGTAGACACGATCGTTCTTCTTCAGGACGCTCCACAGGCTGCGGGCGTCGGCAAGGCGCAGATTGACACAGCCCCACGAGCCGTTCGGGTTGTAGATGCTGCCGTAGATGGCGTGGAAGGCCTGTCCACCGCTGAAGAACTGGCTGTACGGCATGGGGTTGTTGTACAGCGTCGACCAGTGGTTCTTGTGCCGCCAGTAGACCTTGAACAGCCCGGTCCTGGTCCGGTGCCCGGCCCGCCCGCTCCGCATCGGCACCGGCCCCCACAGCACCTTCTTCCCCTTCTGCACCCAGGTGACCTGACGGGCCAGATCCACACAGGCGACGCGGTACGACCGGACGGGACACTTCCCGGCCGCGTTCGGGTTCTTCTTCGCGGACAGCAACTGCATGTGAGCCCACGTGGTGGGGCCGGCGAAGCCGATGCTCGGGTTGATCCCGTGCCGCTTCTGGAACGCCCGAATGGCACGACAGTCGCTCGCCGACTGCTTCCCGTCCACCTTCAGCTTCAGCCATCGCTCCACCTGTCGCTGGTACGGGCCGGTCAGCTTGCTGCAGGTCACCGCCTTGCCCGCGGCGGCGTCGCTGAGGGGTACGTACTCGATGAGGGCGTCCGTCCCCACGGGCGCGTCACGGGGCTCGACGGCGTCCTCCCGCGCGCTCGGCGTGTACACCTTCGGCGGCAGCATCTGATCCGGCGTGTCCACCTGCCACGGCTGATGCGAGCCCGGCGCCACACCGGGCACCAGCTCGCTCCCCGGACCGGGGGCCGGGGGGCCGCTCTCGGCCAGCGCGCTCTCCACGGGCAACAGCGCCGAGAGCGCGAGTACCACCGCCACACCCCGGCATGTCATTCGTCTGCTCATCATGCAACCAGCGATACGCAACGCGAGCGCGGGAGGGGGTGAGCCGCGCGCAAGGGGTCGCCCGTAATGGGCAACGGGGCCGTGCTTTCGCCTCCGCCGCCCCTAGGGCCTGTCCCCTCCTCAGCTCATCGCGTCCCGCACATCCCGCCAGGCCCCCGGAACCGCATCCGCCACGTCATGGGCCCCCACCGGCGCCCCGTCCGCGGCAAACCTCCCCGCCAGCCCGTGCAGATACGCCGCCACACTCCCCGCGTCCACCGCCGACAGCCCTGCCGCCAGCAACGACCCTGCCAGGCCCGACAGCACGTCCCCGCTCCCCGCCGTCGCCAGCCACGCCGTCCCCGTCGGATTCACCCGCACCGCCCCACCCCCGGAATCGCCCACCAGCGTGGTCGACCCCTTGAGCAGCACGGTCGCCCTGTACCGCCCCGCCAACTCCCGCACGGCGGCGAGCCGAGCCCCCTCGACCTCCTCCCGCGGAACCCCCAACAACGCCGCCGCCTCACCCGCGTGCGGCGTCATCAGCGTCGGCGCGGTACGTGCGCGCACCGCCCCCATGTCCGCCAGCCGCAACCCGTCCGCGTCCACCAGCACCGGCACATCCGCCCCGAGCACCTCCGCCACGGTCGCCGCGTCGTCCCCGGCGCCGGGCCCCACGACCCACGCCTGCACCCGCCCGGCCTGCTCGGGCCCCTTGTCGGACACGAGCGTCTCGGGGAACCGGGAGATCACCGCGTCCCCAGCGGGCCCCACGTACCGCACGGCCCCCGCCCCACCCCGCAACGCTCCCGCGACGGCGAGCACGGCCGCCCCCGGATAGCGCGCGGACCCGGCGGCGATCCCGACGACCCCCCGCCGGTACTTGTCGCTCTCCGCTCCCGGCACCGGCAGCAGCTCCGCCACATCAGCGTGCTGCAATGCCTCCAGCTCGGGCTCATCGGGCAGCTCCAGCCCGATGTCGACGAGCCGCACCGCCCCTGCGTACGCGCGAGCCGGATCGATCAGCAGCCCCGGCTTGTGCGTCCCGAACGTGACCGTCAGATCGGCCCGCACGGCCGCCCCCCGCACCTCCCCCGTGTCCGCCTCGACCCCGCTGGGCAGATCGACGGCGACGAAAGCGGCCCGGGACGCCTCGGCCAGAGCGGCCAACGGCGCGGCGTCCGCCCGCAGCCCGCCCTTGCCGCCGATCCCGACGATGCCGTCGACGACGAGATGGGCCCGCCCGATCAACTCCTCGGCGGCACCGGGCCCCGCCACACCGCCGCCCGCCCGGCGAAGGGCCGCCAGCCCGCCCGCGTGCGTCCGCCCGGGCACGAGCAACACGGCCGTGACGCCCGCTCCGCGCCGGGCGAGCCGCGCCCCGGCGTACAGCGCGTCCCCGCCGTTGTCCCCGCTGCCGACCAGCAGCACGACCCGGCTGCCGTACACCCGCCCCAGCAAGTCCGCGCAGGCGGCGGCCAGTCCGGCCGCCGCCCGCTGCATCAACGCCCCGTCCGGCAGCCGTGCCATCAGCTCCCGCTCAGCGGTCCTGACCGTCTCCACGCTGTACGCAGTACGCATGGGGTCGAGTCTCCCGTACGGACGCCGCCCGCGCCGCCCCTGGCCGCCTCGGCGAGCGCTACAAGCGCTACGAGCGCTACCCCTCCGCCACCACCACCGCCGAAGCCACCCCGGCATCATGGCTCAGCGACACATGCCAGGACTGGACCCCCAGCTCGGCCGCCCGCGCCGCCACCGTCCCCGTCACCCGCAGCCGCGGCCGCCCGCTGTCCTCGACGTACACCTCCGCGTCGGTCCAGTACATCCCCGCCGGAGCGCCGAGCGCCTTGGCCAGGGCTTCCTTCGCCGCGAACCGCGCGGCCAGCGACGCGATACCCCGGCGCTCCCCACTCGGCAGACACAACTCCGAATCCACGAAGAGCCGTTGGGCCAGCCCGGGCGTACGCTCCAGCGCCGCGTGAAACCGGTCGATCTCCGCCACGTCGATTCCGACCCCGATGATGCTCATGCCGAGCACCTTACGGGCGCCCCGTACCAATGCCGTGCGGTCAGGGCCGAGCCCCTCTCGCTGTCGCCGTCGCGACACTGCTCCGGTTGTTCGTCAGCTGAGACCGAGCGGCGCGGAGGGAAGCCCGAAATGGTCGACGATGATCCGTACGGTCTCCGCACCATCGGCGTTGAAGCCGGGATCGGAGTCGTACCTCGGGATGTCCCGGCCGACGATCCCGGCGTCCAGCAGCTCACGCACGAGGAGATCAGCCATACCTCCGCCACGTCGTGACTCCCGCCGCCGGCCGAAGTTGAAGTACGTCTGCTCGAACCCGCCGCGGCTGTAGGCGAACTGGAACGGGTGCTCGGCGCAGTGCGGAACCATGTAGTTCTGCCCGTGCGGGCACGGGCATGCGGGCGTGGAAGCCAGGAGCACGGTCTCCACGCGATCCGGATCACTTGCTCGATTCGCGTAGTAGCGGCGACCCGTGATGTTCCGTGCCAGCTCCCAAGCGGTCTCTCCCGTCGGGGCGGTGTAGGCGTCGTGCGTCACCCAGGACCAGCCCGACGATTCGCCGACGGTGCGGGCAGGGCACCCCGCTTCCGCGTAGATGCCGGAGAGGGTGGGCAGGGTCATGCCTCTGCAGAAGGTGACGAACGTGTTCGGGGCGAGCCAAGTCACTTCGCTTCCGCCTCCAAAGACAGGGGTGGAGAGGGCAGTTCGAAGAAGTCGGCGATCGTCTTCACGAGACGTCTGTGATCGTCGTCCGAGTTGTCGAATACCGCGTCGGGGCCGATGAGGTCCGCGGCCAGGAGTTCCGGAGAGAGATGGTCCGGGTTGTCGCCGACCCGCGACGCAAGGTCTTCGAAGCTGAAGTGGAGAATCATGCGGCCGTCACGGTAGTAAGAGAAATCGGGCGGAAACCCCTTCACGCTGCACGGCTCGGTCACGAAGACGACGATCTCCGCGTCGCCCGAACAGAGACTGTTGTAGCTGACGGGGTCGTAGTCCTCGGCTTCCCAGTTGCACATGTCGTGCACCGCCCACGTCCACCCGCCCCCTTCGCCCTGAGCGAGGGGGTCCCGAAGCAGGCCGCGAAGCCCCTCGGTGAGCGCGTCGAGGGACATGCCCCGGGCGAAGACGACATTCACCTCATGGCCCGGGAAGGAGTCCCGTATCAAGTCCGTCATGCCGAGCACCCTAGGTGCAGGCACTGACATTCAGCGGCGGCGAGTTCGCACCAGGGGCTCAGCCCAGGTGAGGCTTCTCCTGCGAAACCTCCGGGCCCTCAACGAACAGCTCCTCCGCACGTGCGACCGCAACAGCCCGGTCGAGCCAGCCGTCGAGGCACGTGAGGTCCGTGCAGTCGGTGATGCGCTCACGCACCTCGTCGGAGACGGAAAGGCCACGCGCCGCGAGGACGCGCAGGACGCCCTTCGCCTTGCCTCTGACCTCGCCCTCGGCCTGGCCGTCCAGGTACGCCTCCTCAAAGACAGTGCCTGCCCGGGAAGTAACTGCTGACCATCTTCGGCGACGACGGCAACACCTGCGTGGAGACAGCCAACTCGCACACCCACGTGGCCGTTCGCGACCCCAAGGCCCCAGCCGACCGCACCCTCACCTTCCCGACCGGAGCCTTCACCCCTTTCGTCGCAGCCCTCAAGGACGCTCGCTACTCCACCGTCACCGACTTCGCCAGGTTCCGAGGCTGATCCACCTCGTTGCCCCGAGCCGTGGCCAACTCACAAGCGAAGACCTGCAAGGGCACCGTAGCCACCAACGGCTGAAGCAAGGTCGGCGTGACGGGGATCCGGATCAGATGGTCGGCGTACGGAACGACCTCCTCGTCCCCCTCCTCCGCGATCACGATCGTCCGCGCCCCCCGCGCCCGGATCTCCTGGATGTTGGACACGATCTTGTCGTGGAGAACGGACCGCCCCCGCGGCGAAGGCACGACCACGACTACGGGTAGATCCTCCTCGACCAGCGCGATCGGCCCGTGCTTCAACTCCCCCGCCGCGAACCCCTCGGCGTGCATATAGGCGAGCTCCTTCAGCTTGAGCGCACCCTCCAGCGCCACCGGATATCCCACATGCCGCCCGAGGAACAGCACCGTGTCCTTGTCGGCCAGCGAGCGCGCCAACTCCCGTACCGGCTCCATGGTCTCCAGCACCCGGTCGACCTCGCCGGAGATCTGGGACAGGTCCCGAATCACGGCCTGGATCTCGTCGCCCCACTTGGTGCCGCGGACCTGACCCAGATACAGCGCGACCAGATAGCAGGCCACGAGCTGCGTCAGGAACGCCTTCGTCGAGGCAACGGCGACCTCCGGCCCGGCATGGGTGTACAGCACCGCGTCCGACTCGCGTGGGATCGTCGAGCCGTTCGTGTTGCAGATCGCCAGCACCTTGGAGCCCTGCGAGCGGGCGTGCCGAAGGGCCATCAGCGTGTCCATGGTCTCGCCGGACTGCGAGATGGCGATGACGAGCGTACGGGGATCCAGGATGGGATCCCGATACCGGAACTCGCTGGCCAACTCCACCTCGCACGGGATCCGCGTCCAGTGCTCGATGGCGTACTTGGCGATCAGCCCCGCGTGGAAGGCGGTCCCGCACGCCACGATGACGACCTTGTCGACCTCGCGCAGCGCCTGAACCGGAATCCGCACCTCGTCCAGCGTCAGAGAGCCGGCCGCGTCGATGCGCCCCAGCAAGGTATCGGCGACAGCCTTGGGCTGCTCGGCGATCTCCTTGAGCATGAAGTAGTCATAGCCCCCCTTTTCGGCTGCTTCCGCGTCCCAGTCCACGTGATACGAGCGCACGTCGGCGGGTCGGCCGTCGAAGCCGGTGACCGTCACCCCGTCCCGGCGCAGCTCCACCACCTGGTCCTGACCCAGCTCGATCGCCGACCGCGTGTGGGCGATGAACGCGGCGACGTCCGAGGCGAGAAAGGCCTCGCCCTCTCCAACGCCCACCACGAGCGGCGAGTTCCGCCGCGCCCCCACGACCACATCCGGCTCATCGGCATGCACCGCGACCAGCGTGAACGCGCCCTCCAGGCGTCGGCACACCAGCCGCATCGCCTCCGCCAGATCGGCGCACACCGAGTACTCCTCGGCGAGCAGGTGCGCGACCACCTCGGTGTCCGTCTCGGAGCCGAGTTCATGCCCCCGCTCGGCCAACTCGGCGCGCAGGAGGGCGAAGTTCTCGATGATCCCGTTGTGGACGACGGCGACCCTGCCCGCGTTGTCCAGATGCGGATGGGCGTTCGCGTCCGTGGGACCGCCGTGGGTGGCCCAGCGCGTATGCCCGATGCCCGTCGTGCCCGCCGGCAGCGGCCGGTCGACCAGTTCCTTCTCCAGGTTGACCAGCTTCCCGGCCTTCTTCGCGGCGGCGAGCCCCCCGTCCGCCGGCACGGCGACCCCCGCCGAGTCGTACCCCCGGTACTCCAGCCGCTTCAGCCCGGCCATCACCACATCAAGCGCCGACTGCGACCCCACGTATCCCACGATTCCGCACATGGGCCGCAGCCTAAGGGCCGAGAGCGTCCCGAACCCGGCACGTCGTGCCCGAAATCGGAAATCCTCACCCGGTTCGAATCGGTCATCTTTGACCTACGCCCACCCACCACCCCCCACCCGTCGAGCGCAGATCCACCTATGGTGTCGCGTGCCATGCCGGATCTTCCTACTGATCCACGCCTACCAGTACAGCTTCGAAACGTTCAAGAAAGAACATCAACGAGGGCAGGTTCGTCCTGCGTAACCAAGGGAGCCGACGGTGAGGGCCAGCCCCTTCGTGCGGCTGGTGGAGGCAGGCTTCGCGGTTCGATTCATCGGAGGGCAGCGGGACCTGCTGAATTCGGCCTTCGAGAACGACAGCAAGATGGCGTCCATGGATACGCGGGAAACACCAGTCGCCGTTTCTGCGAAGGCAGTCCAATGAGTGAGCTCGCCCCGCCGAACGTGGACCTGGTGCGGGCGGTTCCGGCTCCCTACAATGCCGTGCCCGAGAAGTCGACGGTCGAGGACGAAGAATAGCTATGTCCGAGTACGGTTTTACCCACGCATCTGATGAAGTCCTCGCCGTCCGAAACGAGCTGGCCAGGCACGTGGTCCAGGCGCTCCGGCGGGCCGGCCTGCCCGCCTTCCGCGACGGGGAGACCGCAACAGCGGACCGATCGGGCGCCGTGGTCTACGTCGAACCCGACGCCGAGACCGCTTCGGCGTCCGTATCCGTGGGCTGGAGATGCGCCCCTGCCATGGTCCAGGCAGCTGTCGACAGCCTCACCTCTGGCGATCCCGACGCACCGGTCGTCCGTTATCCCGGGACGATCGGCCTGCACATGCAAAGTGCGCTCATCAAGATCCTGCTGTCGGCGGGAGTCATCGCAACGCTCGACAACGACACCATGAATCCGGAACACGTCCTGGTATTCGGGTTGATGTCCGACCTGCCATCCGCACTGAGACCCACGTTCGTTCCACCGGAAATCATCGGCGCTAGCCGCTGAGCGCGAGATCGATAATCTGGAGAAAATCGCAGGCGAATTGAGAGCGGCTCACACCGAAGGGAAGGACGCAGTCCACTGCCCGTTCTGCAGCGTGCTCAAGCGAGGCAGCGGTTCGGCTGGGGAGGTACGTCCTTTCGCAAGAGAAATACCGAACGAGAGAACCCATGACTGAACCCAAATTCGACCTGCCCCCGAAATCCTCACCGGAGGTCATAGCGAAGCGCCAGGCGCTGGCCGAGCGTGTATGCCGGGAACTGCAACGTACCGGTCTTCCTGTGTACCGGGGTGACCTCAGCGGTGGTCCGCACAGCCGGCCTGGCGTGGACGTGCACGTGGAGCCGTTCATCGACGGCGGGGTGTACGCGGACTGGCACACGGACGCGGAGCTGAGGGATCCCGCTCTCGATCTCTTCGCGCAAGGGATCGACTACTCGAACCCGCCTCCGGTCCTCCGCCACTACAACACCGTGCTCAAGCACATGCAGGCCGCTCTCATGGGGATCCTCTCCTCGGCGGGATTCGAGGTCGAGGAACCGGACAGACACGGGCACGGGAGCATGGTCCACGTGAAGGGCTTCCGGCCCTGATCCACCCACTTCAGGAAAAGGGACGGCGTGAGTTACAGCATGTACGTGTGGCGGTTCGTCGACGGAGAACCCGCCCCGATGGACGAGACCGCGATACGCGACGTACTCGGCCCCGTCACCCTGGGTGGCATGCCTGCCGCCGGTCTGCCGGAATCCTGGGACCTCGAAGCCGAAGACGGCGGAGCGGCAGAGGTCTACGGTGACGTCCACGGACTCACGTTCAGCCGCTTCTCCCCCGGACACATCCTCGACCTCGTCGCCGAACTCGCCCGCCGAACCGGCGCGGTGGTCATCCCGCTCAACTGCCCGGCGATCCTGACGACCGAGGCCCACCGGAAACATCTCCCGGAGAACTTCTGGGAGGAAGCGATCGTGGTGCCCCCCGCCGCCCTGACCGGACACGCCATCGCGCAGGTCATCAACCCACAGCCAGAACCCCGCCGACGGCCCATCCTGCCGCAGTTCCCGTACCACCCAAGCCCGGTCGCCACCGGTTCCGTGACCGCCTCCGACGAGCCATGCGTGTGCTGCGCGCAGGAACGCGGCTGGGTGTACGCCGGTCCCGTCTACGCCGCCGACGCCCCCGACACCGGTATCTGCCCGTACTGCATCGCCTTCGGAACCGCCGCCGAACGCTACGGCGCCTCCTTCACCGACACCGTAGACGGCGACGTACCCCAGGACGTCGTGACGGCCATTCTGGAGCGCACTCCGGGATTCACGGCGTGGCAGTCCCCGTACTGGCTGACGCACTGCGGTGACGGCGCCACCTTCCTCGGCCGTGCCGGGGCCAAGGAACTCCAGGCGTATCCGGACGCGGTGGACCACCTCCGCCGGGAGTGTGCCGCGTGGGAGTGGCCGCCGGACCAGGTCGAGGGGTTTCTCGGCTCGCTCGAGAAGGACGACCAGCCGACCGCGTATCTCTTCCGGTGCCGGGTCTGCGCAGTCCACCTCGCCTACGCGGACTTCACCTGATCAGGCCGACCGGGCTTGACCACGGCACGACGTGACCGACCCCACCCGCTGCCCCGTTCAAACTCCGTTAACAATGGACTGTGATCTCTCCGGTCTCCCCGATCCCCCGGAGCGCCCACCGGTCCAGGCCGGAGGCGACTCCCTACGTCGACCTCACCCGTGCCGAGTGGAGCGCGCTGCGCGAGAAAACGCCGCTCCCGCTCACCGCCGAGGAGGTCGAGAAGCTGCGCGGCCTGGGCGATGTCATCGACCTCGACGAGGTGCGGGACATCTACCTCCCGCTCAGCCGCCTCCTCAATCTCTACGTAGGCGCCACCGACGGTCTACGCGGCGCCCTGAACACCTTCCTCGGTGAAAAGGGCTCCCAGGCCGGCACCCCCTTCGTCATAGGTGTCGCCGGCTCCGTGGCCGTCGGCAAGTCGACCGTCGCCCGCCTCCTCCAGGCCCTGCTCTCCCGCTGGCCCGAACACCCGCGCGTCGAACTCGTCACCACGGACGGCTTCCTGCTCCCCACCAAGGAGCTGGAAGCCCGCGGCCTGATGTCGCGGAAAGGTTTCCCCGAGTCGTACGACCGTCGCGCGCTCACCCGCTTCGTCGCCGACATCAAGGCCGGCAAGGACGAGGTGACGGCCCCCGTCTACTCGCACCTGATCTACGACATCGTCCCGGGCCAGCGACTCACCGTCCGACGCCCCGACATCCTCATCGTCGAGGGCCTGAACGTGCTGCAGCCCGCCCTCCCCGGCAAGGACGGCCGCACCCGCGTCGGCCTCGCGGACTACTTCGACTTCAGCGTGTACGTGGACGCCCGCGCCGAGGACATCGAGCGCTGGTATCTGAACCGCTTCCGCAAGCTGCGCGCCACCGCCTTCCAGAACCCCTCCTCGTACTTCCGCAAGTACACCCAGGTCTCCGAGGAGGAGGCGCTCGACTACGCCCGCACGACCTGGCGCACCATCAACAAGCCCAATCTGCTGGAGAATGTGGCGCCCACCCGTGGCCGAGCGACCCTCGTCGTGCGCAAGGGCCCGGACCACAAGGTGCAGCGCCTGAGCCTGCGCAAGCTGTGACCGTTACCCTGCGGGCATGTTGCATCTCCGCCTGATCAGCCCGGCCGACCGCACCGATGACGTCGTACGGCTGATCGAGAAGACGGTCGGCACCACCCATCTCGTCCTCCTGCCGGGAGCCGCCCGCAACCCGGCCGGGGACGTCGTGATGTGCGACGTCGCGCGCGAGGCGGGCGATGAACTCCTCAATGCCCTACAGAAGTTGGACCTCGAGAAGACCGGCTCGATCGCCGTCGAGAACATCGATCTGTCGCTGTCGAAGCGCGCCGACAAGGCGGAGGACGAGGCACCCGGCGAAGGCGCGGACGCTGTGCTGTGGGAGCACCTGGCGGACGCCTCGCACGAGGAATCGACGCTCAGCGTCACCTACGTGGGACTGCTGGCGGTCGCGACGATGCTCGCGGCCTGCGGTGTGATGCTCGACAACGCGATCCTGATCGTGGGCGCGATGGCCGTGGGCCCGGAGTTCGGGCCGCTCGCCGGGATCTCCACGGCGCTGGTGCGGCGCGCCCCGCACCTGGTGTGGCGGTCGCTGTGGGCGCTGCTCGCCGGGTTCGCGGCGGCGATGGTGCTGACCGCGGGCTTCAGCGGACTGATGGACGTCTTCGGGCTGTTCGAGAAGTCCATGGTGGAGGCGGCCCGGCCGAACACGGCCTTCATCTGGAAGCCCGACTGGATGTCGTTCGTGGTGGCGTACCTGGCCGGTATCGCGGGGACTCTCTCCCTCACGTCCGCCAAGTCGGGCGCGCTGATCGGCGTGGCGATCTCGGTGACCACGGTCCCGGCCGCCGCGAACGCCGCCGTGGCCTTCAGCTACACGGACTACTCCCAGACGTGGGGCTCCAGCTGGCAGTTGCTGGCCAACCTCGGCGGCATCGTGCTCGCGGGCACGCTCACACTGCTCGCCCAGAAGTGGTTCTGGGCGAGGCAGCGCAAGACACAGCTGACCTAGGACCTGTCCGGTCGATCACGGCGGAGACGCGGGGTGGCAGTGACACCAGCCGCTCCGCGGCGGGCGCACATCTGCGGCGTTGTCGTCGGTTGCCGACTCCCCCAAGTTCTCGGCTTCGCTCGAACAGGGGGGACCCCCATCGCGTCGACGCCCTCCACCGTGATCGACCGGACAGGTCCTAACCGAGCGCGGACTTCACAGCGTCCGCGAGCCGCCCCGCCACCGACCGGGCATGGTCGATGTCGGCGGCCTCGACCATCACCCGCACCAGCGGCTCGGTGCCCGACGGACGCAGCAGCACCCGCCCGGTGGAGCCGAGTTCCCGCTCGGCGTCGGCGACCGCGGCGGACAGCTCGGCGGAGCTGTGCACCCGCGAGCGGTCGACGTCGGGCACGTTGATGAGGACCTGCGGCAGCCGCTCCATGACGGACGTGAGGTCCTGGAGCGTACGGCCCGTCTGGGCGACCCGGGCCGCCAGCAGCAGGCCGGTCAGCGTGCCGTCGCCGGTGGTGGCGTGGTCGAGGATGATGACGTGCCCGGACTGCTCGCCGCCGAGGGCGTAGCCGTGCTCCTTCATCTCCTCCAGGACGTAGCGGTCGCCGACGGCGGTCTGGACGAACTTGAGCCCTTCGCGCTCCATGGCCAGCTTGAAGCCCAGATTGGACATGACCGTCGCGACGACGGTGTCGGAGCGCAGTGCGGAACGCTCCCGCATCGCCAGCGCGAGTACGGCCAGAATCTGGTCGCCGTCCACCTCGGCGCCCGTGTGGTCCACGGCGAGGCAGCGGTCGGCGTCGCCGTCGTGCGCGATGCCGAGGTCGGCCCCGTGCTTGAGGACGGCGGCCTTCAGGAGGTCCAGGTGGGTGGAGCCGCAGCCGTCGTTGATGTTCAGGCCGTCCGGCTCGGCGCCGATCGTGATGATCTCCGCGCCGGCGCGGGTGAAGGCCTCGGGGGACACCCGGGCGGCGGCACCGTGCGCCTCGTCGAGGACGACCTTCAGACCGTCGAGACGGTTCGGGAGTACGCCGATGAGGTGGGCGACGTACCGGTCGAACCCTTCGTCGTACGAACGCACCCGGCCCACGCCCGCACCGGTCGGGCGGTCCCAGGGAGCGCCGGTGCGGTGCTCCTCGTACACGCCCTCGATCCTGTCCTCCAGCTCGTCGGCGAGCTTGTGGCCGCCGCGGGCGAAGAACTTGATCCCGTTGTCGGGCATGGCGTTGTGGCTGGCCGAGAGCATCACGCCGAGGTCGGCACCCAGCACACCGGTGAGATACGCCACCGCGGGGGTGGGCAGCACACCGACGCGCAGGACGTCCACGCCCGCGCTGGCCAGGCCCGCGACCACGGCGGCCTCCAGGAACTCTCCCGACGCTCGCGGATCCCGCCCGACCACGGCCACCGGCCGGTGGCCCTCGAACGTACCCGCCTCGGCCAGCACATGCGCCGCCGCGACGGAGAGGCCGAGCGCCAGCTCGGCCGTCAGATCCGCGTTGGCGACACCGCGCACACCGTCCGTGCCGAAGAGTCGTCCCACTGGTGTCCTCCTGAATGAACCTGAATGAAGCGCAGTATTCGGAAGTCATCCGATCATGCAAGCCTTTGAGCGCCTTGTGCCGTTATACGCCCTGAGCTGTGATAAACGAACGCCCCGGCGGCACACAGCGTGCCGCCGGGGCGAACGATCGTACGAATACGCAGCAGGCAGTGATTAACGCTTGCTGTACTGCGGGGCCTTACGGGCCTTCTTGAGACCGGCCTTCTTGCGCTCGACCGCACGGTCGTCGCGCTTGAGGAAGCCGGCCTTCTTCAGGGCGCCGCGGTTGTTGTCGACGTCGGCCTCGTTCAGCGCACGGGCGACACCGAGACGGAGCGCACCGGCCTGACCGGAGACGCCGCCACCCGAGATGCGGGCGATGACGTCGTAGCGGTTGTCGAGCTCGAGCACCTTGAAGGGCTCGTTGACTTCCTGCTGGTGCACCTTGTTGGGGAAGTAGTCCTCAAGGGTGCGACCGTTGATCTTCCACTTGCCGGTGCCCGGGACGATCCGGACGCGGGCGATGGCGTTCTTGCGACGGCCCAGGCCGGCGGCCGGCTGCGGCTCGCCGAAGCGGCCCGCGAGGGACTCCGAGGTGTACTCGCCCTCGAGGGGGACCTCGGACTCGGTGGTGTAGTTCTCGATGTCGACGAGCTCGGTCTCGGTCTCTTCGACCGGCTGCTCAACGGTGGTCTCGGCCACGATGCTCCTCAGATTTCTTTTCGTCTTAGGGGGTGGCCGGAACTACTGCGCGACCTGGGTGATCTCGAACGGGACCGGCTGCTGGGCAGCGTGCGGGTGGTTCTCGCCCGCGTAGACCTTCAGCTTCGAGAGCACCTGACGGCCCAGGGTGTTCTTGGGGATCATGCCCTTGATGGCCTTCTCGACGGCCTTCTCGGGGTTCTTCGCCAGCAGCTCGTCGTAACGGACGGAGCGCAGACCACCCGGGTAACCGGAGTGGCGGTACGCCAGCTTCTGGGTCTTCTTGTTGCCGGAGAGGTGCACCTTGTCGGCGTTGATGATGATGACGAAGTCACCAGCGTCGACGTGGGGCGCGTAGATCGGCTTGTGCTTGCCCCGCAGGATGTTCGCGGCAGTGGTCGCCAGACGGCCCAGGACGACATCCTGGGCGTCGATGACGTACCACTGGCGAGTGATGTCGCCGGGCTTGGGGCTGTACGTACGCACGGTCGTAGCCTTCGCTTCTTCAGTGAGTGGGTCCTGACATGGCCACCACGGACGATCACGACAGCCCTGACCGCACTGCGGTGACGCATACCGCGTGCTGGTCGCTGGTCATCAGCCCCGGTGGACCGGTGTAAGGGCCCCTCACGTGAGAATGAGCAAGCCAATACACATAACGAACTGCAAGAGTACCCGCGGTTCCCCGGACGGGTCAAAACGTGGGTCCGCGACCCCGGTGCCTCGCGCTCAGGGTCACGCAAACAGCTCAGTACAGTCAGGGTAAGGCAACGGCAGGAAGCGCGGCGCACCAAGCACCCCGAGATAGCCAGTTTTGCCCGTGTGCAGTCAGGTCACGTCAGATCACGCTAGGGGCTCAACCTCCCCCCAGTGCGCAACAACACCCCCCGCTCCCCGTCTAAGATGCCGCCCATGAGTTATGGGCAGGGTGGGCAGGGGGAGCCCCCGTGGGATCCCTGGAAGCCTGGTTCTCAGCAACCCGATTGGGGCCAACAGAACCAGACTCCGGACTGGGCGGCACTCGCCGAGGCGTCCGAGACGCGCAACAAACGGCGCAGAGTGCTGGTGACCGGCGGTGCGGCGGTGGCCACGCTCGCGGTCGGCGCTGTCGTCGCCGTGGCCGTCGTCTCCGCGAACGGCGAAAGCCAGGCCGCGAACACGCCCAGCAAGCTGCCCTCCACCGCGAACATCCCGAGCGACACCACCGCACCGGTGCCGTCGTTCGCGCCGACGTCGGCTCCTCCCCCGCTGGACCCGATGGACTTCATATCCAGCGCGGCCAAGGACAAGGCGCCGCTCAGCCCGGACATCCTGTTCCCCGGTTCGCAGCTGACCATGGGTGAGAACGTCTACCGCAAGGGCCCGAAGGCCTCCACGACGAAGTGCGCGACGGCCGCCCAGAGCACGCTCCCCGCGGTGCTCACCAAGAACGACTGCACCCGGCTGATGCGCGTCACCTACAGCAAGGACGGCGTCGCGGTGACCGTCGGCGTGGCGGTCTTCGACACCGCGGCACAGGCAGTGAAGGCCAAGACCGAGGCGGACAGCAAGAGCATCATCGCCTCGCTGTCCGGCCAGGGCGTCGCCAAGTTCTGCACTACGGCGATCTGCCGCTCGACCACCAACTCCTACGGCCGCTACGCCTACTTCACCCTCGCCGGCTTCACCAACGGCAAGGACGTGACGACCAAGGACACCAAGGTCTTCACGACCGGCGACGACCTGGCCGAGTTCGCCTTCCGCCAGATCCGTCGCCGCGGCGAGGCCCAGGCGTCGACGGCGGCCAACCAGTCGTAGACCGGCCGGCGAGAGCGACCACTCAGCACCGGCCACTCAGCACCAGCCAGTCAGCAGCACTCACTCAGCACCAGCGACTCAGCACCGATCAGTCAGCGGCAACCGGTCAGCAGCAACCCGCCGACGGCAGCGTCCGCTTGTTCCGCGCCTCCTTGTTGCGCGCGGCGAGCAACTCGTCGGCGGGGTAACCGACTTCCTCCAGCGTCAGCCCGTGCGGCCGTACGACGTGCACGGCGGAGTCGCGTACACCGGCGGCCAGCACCTTCCCGGGCCAGTCGGGCCCGCGGTGCCCGTCCCCCACGAACAGCAGCGCGCCGATCAGCGAGCGCACCATGTTGTGGCAGAAGGCGTCGGCGCGGACGGTGGCGGTGATGACCCCGTCCTCGTCTCGTACGAGGCTCAGCTCCTGGAGCGTACGAATGGTGGTCGCGCCCTCGCGCTTCTTGCAGTAAGCGGCGAAGTCATGCTCCCCGACGAGTCGCCGGGCGGCCTCGTTCATGGCGTCGACGTCCAACGGCCAGTCGTGCCACAGGACATGACTGCGCAACAGCGGATCGACCCCACCGGGGTTGTCGGTGACGCGGTAGGCGTACCGCCGCCAGATCGCCGAGAAGCGCGCGTTGAACCCGCTGGGCGCCTCCGTCAGGGACCACACGCGCACGTCCTTGGACAGCCGCCCAGCCAGCCGCTTCAGCAGCTTCTCCTGGTGCTCGGCCCAGAGCGCGACCGGCAGATCGACATGCGCCACCTGCCCCCGCGCGTGCACCCCGGCGTCGGTCCGCCCGGCGACGGTCAGCTCGTACGTCGTCTCCCCCGACCGCGTCACCGTACGCAGCGCGTCCTCGATCTCCCCCTGTACGGTCCTGCGCCCACTGGCCTGCTTGGCCCACCCGGAGAACTCACGCCCGTCGTACGACAGGTCCAGCCGCACCCGTACGAACCCGGGCTCCACTTCGTCACTCACACCTAGATCCTCTACCTAGATCTCTCAGGTCCCTCTTGAACACCAAAGCGGGCCCGCCCCCGAAGGGACGGACCCGCTCACAGCCAGGCAGTGCCTCAGGCGTCCTTGGACTCGGACTCCGCGGCGGCCTCGTCGGCCGGCTTGGCGTCCTCGACGACCTCGTCGGACTTGGCCTCGACGGCCTCGTCCTTCTTGAGGACGTCTTCCTTGACGGCACGCTTCGTCGCCGCTTCGGCCTCACCGGTGGCCTGCTGGGCCACGGTCAGCGCCTCCACCAGCTCGATGACAGCCATGGGCGCGTTGTCGCCACGGCGGTTACCGATCTTGGTGATACGGGTGTAGCCACCCGGACGGTTCTCGTAGCGCGGGCCGATCTCGGTGAAGAGCGTGTGGACGACGCTCTTGTCCGTGATGACCTGGAGCACCTGACGGCGGTTGTGAAGGTCGCCCTTCTTCGCCTTGGTGACCAGACGCTCCGCGTACGGGCGCAGGCGGCGGGCCTTCGCCTCGGTGGTGGTGATGCGGCCGTGCTCGAAGAGCGACTTCGCGAGGTTCGCGAGGAGCAGCTTCTCGTGCGCGGCACTGCCGCCCATACGGGCACCCTTGGTGGGCTTCGGCATGGTGTTTCTCCTAGGTGTCTGCCCCGGCCGTATCAGGTACCGAGGTCAGTGTCCGAGCGGGCGATCGCCCGTCGGAGATCCGAGCAAGCCCCGAAGGGGCGAGCTCGGAAGGGGCGCGGGGAACTGCGCGACAAGCCACAGCGCACCCGCACCCAAGAACGAACCGGCAGTCCCGAGCTCTTAGTACTGCTCGGTCTCGACGAACCCGGCATCCGCGTCGTCATCCGCACCGAAGGCGTCAGCGGCAGCGGTCGGGTCGAATCCGGGCGGGCTGTCCTTGAGCGCCAGGCCCATACCGGCCAGCTTCGCCTTGACCTCGTCGATCGACTTCGCACCGAAGTTACGAATGTCGAGCAGGTCGGCCTCGGAACGCGCCACGAGCTCACCCACGGAGTGGATGCCCTCACGCTTGAGGCAGTTGTACGAGCGGACCGTGAGCTCGAGCTCCTCGATCGGCAGCGCGAGATCGGCGGCGAGGGCGGCGTCCGTGGGGGACGGGCCCATGTCGATGCCCTCGGCGTCGATGTTGAGCTCGCGGGCGAGCCCGAAGAGCTCGACCAGCGTCTTACCGGCGGAAGCCATCGCGTCACGCGGACGCATGGCCTGCTTGGTCTCGACGTCGACGATCAGCTTGTCGAAGTCGGTGCGCTGCTCGACACGGGTCGCCTCGACCTTGTACGTGACCTTCAGCACCGGCGAGTAGATCGAGTCGACCGGGATGCGCCCGATCTCCTGACCGACCTGCTTGTTCTGAACGGCGGAGACATAGCCGCGACCGCGCTCGACGGTCAGCTCCATCTCCAGCTTGCCCTTGCCGTTGAGCGTGGCGAGGACGAGGTCGGGGTTGTGCACCTCGACACCGGCCGGGGGCGCGATGTCGGCGGCGGTGACGAGACCCGGGCCCTGCTTGCGCAGGTACATCACGACCGGCTCGTCGTGCTCGCTGCTCACGACCAGCTGCTTGATGTTGAGGATCAGGTCGGTGACGTCCTCCTTGACGCCCGGCACGGTGGTGAACTCGTGCAGAACGCCGTCGATGCGGATGGACGTGACCGCCGCACCCGGGATCGAGGAGAGGAGCGTACGACGCAGGGAGTTGCCGAGGGTGTATCCGAAGCCCGGCTCCAGCGGCTCGATCACGAACCGGGAGCGGAACTCGTCGACGACCTCTTCGGTCAACGAGGGACGCTGAGCAATCAGCATGTTGCGATCCTTCAGTCAGGGGCACCCACTATTTGATGCCCTGCTCACCGGGCGGTGGCCCGATGTTGTTACTGCTGCAAGGGTACGGGCGGCACGCCTCCAAGGAGACGTACCGCCCGAAACCTAAGACAACCGTGCGTCAGACGCGGCGGCGCGGTTCACCTCCGCTCGCGCGGAGAGCGCCGCCAAGGCCAATCAGACGCGGCGGCGCTTGGGCGGACGGCAGCCGTTGTGCGGCGTCGGCGTCACGTCCTGGATGGAGCCGACCTCAAGACCGGTCGCCTGCAGCGAACGGATGGCCGTCTCGCGACCCGAACCCGGGCCCTTGACGAAGACGTCGACCTTGCGCATGCCGTGCTCCTGCGCGCGGCGGGCGGCCGACTCGGCGGCCATCTGCGCGGCGAAGGGGGTGGACTTGCGCGAGCCCTTGAAGCCGACGTGGCCGGCGGAGGCCCAGGAGATCACGTTGCCCGAGGGGTCCGTGATCGAGACGATGGTGTTGTTGAACGTGCTCTTGATGTGAGCGTGCCCGTGAGCGACGTTCTTCTTTTCCTTGCGGCGCACCTTCTTGGCAGCGCCCTGACGACCCTTGGGGGGCATCTATTACTCCTACGGGAGGTGGTCGGTCCTACAGCGAAGACCGCTTGGTCAAGCGTCCGCTGAGGACTACTTCTTGCCCGGCTTCTTCTTACCGGCGATCGCGCGACGCGGGCCCTTGCGGGTACGAGCGTTCGTGCTGGTGCGCTGACCGTGGACGGGCAGGCCACGACGGTGGCGCAGACCCTGGTAGCAGCCGATCTCGACCTTGCGGCGGATGTCGGCCTGAATCTCGCGACGGAGGTCACCCTCGGTCTTGATGTTGGCGTCCACGTACTCGCGGATCTTGACCAGCTCCTCCTCGGAGAGGTCACGAACGCGGGTGTTCGGGTTCACGCCGGTCTCGGCCAGCGTCTGCTGGGAAAGGGTCCGGCCGATGCCGAACACGTAGGTCAGGGCGACCTCCACACGCTTTTCGCGCGGGATGTCAACACCGGAAACGCGTGCCATTCAATGGCTCCAGTTGTCGTTCGGAGGTCTTCCACAGAACCGGTTCCCAGCCGCCGTACCAGGTACGAACCGGGTCCCCAGCCTCCGACCGGGGGTATCAGGTCTCCTCACGGACGACCTGGGCTCTGCGTATGAACATGTACTGCTTGCGTCGCGCGAAGTTCTGCGTGATGCAGAGGTTCGGTCGTGCGTCAGCCCTGGCGCTGCTTGTGGCGCGGGTTTTCGCAGATGACCATGACCCGACCGTGACGGCGGATCACCCTGCACTTGTCGCAGATCTTCTTGACGCTCGGCTTGACCTTCATTGGTGAGGTTCTCCGGGTCAGTGCCACCCCCCGCGTCCCGGAACCGGGAACACGGAGCAAAGGCAAGATCTACTTGTACCGGTAGACGATCCGGCCACGCGTCAGGTCGTACGGAGACAGCTCCACCACGACCCGGTCGTCAGGGAGGATGCGGATGTAGTGCATGCGCATCTTGCCGCTGATGTGTGCCAGGACCTGGTGGCCGTTCTGGAGCTCGACCTTGAACATGGCGTTCGGCAGAGACTCGACGACAGTGCCCTCGATCTCGATGGCACCTTGCTTCTTGGCCACGCTTTGCCCTTCGAATCGACTACCTTGATCGACTCCGTACGAGCGCATGCAGACATGCGGGTGCACGAGAGCCGACGAGTCAGTCTACGTCAGCGCACCCGGAAAGACGAATCGAGGAAGAATGCCCGGCTACGGAGATCATTAAGCCAGAGCGGGCGGTACGAGCTGTGCGCGCACCCGGCCCGCGTACGCGTACGGGGCCGGGCCGTGATCGCGGGGGCCTGCGGGCGTGCGAGGCGGCGCGGCGACCCGAAGCGCCTCACACCCTGCGCGCGGCCGCGCGTGGTCAGGTGAGCGGGTCCGGCGCCGTCGCGACGCCGTACTCCGCCAGCTTCGCCTTGCCCCCGTCGGGCGCGGTGAGGACCAGTGGGCCCTCCTCCGTCAGCGCCACCGAGTGCTCCCAGTGGGAGGACCATGTGCCGTCCGTGGTGATGACGGTCCAGTCGTCCTCGAGGACCTCGGTCTTCGGGGTGCCGAGCGACACCATCGGCTCGATGGCCAGGCAGAAGCCGGGGACCAGCTTGGGGCCCTTGCCGCGCTTGCGCTCGACGTAGTTCAGCAGGTGCGGGTCCATGTGCATCTCGGTGCCGATGCCGTGGCCGCCGTAGTCCTGGATGATCCCGTACTTGCCGCCGCCGGGCTTCGGCTGGCGGCGGATGTACGTCTCGATCGCGCGGGAGACGTCGACGAGCCGGTTGCCCAGCTTCATCGCGGCGATGCCCGCCCACATCGACTCCTCGGTCACCCGGGAGAGCTCGATCAGCTCCGGAGCGTGGCCGGAGCCCACGAACGCGGTGTACGCGGCGTCGCCGTGCCAGCCGTCGATGATCGCGCCGGCGTCGATGGAGATGATGTCGCCGTCCTTCAGGACGGTCTTGTCGTCCGGGATGCCATGGACGACGACCTCGTTGGCCGAGGTGCAGATGGTGGCGGGGAAACCGCCGTACCCCAGGAAGTTCGACTTCGCGCCGTGCTCCGCGAGCACCTTGCGGGCGACCTCGTCGAGATCCCTCGTGGTGGCGCCGGGTACGGCCACCTCACGAGTGGCCGCGTGGATGGCGGCGACGACCAGGCCCGCCTCACGCATCTTGGCGATCTGCTCGGGGGTCTTGATCTGCACCATGGCGGCCTGCGCTCTCCGTCTTCTCCGTCAACCGTTTACATACGCACGCGGCGCCTGCTCACGCACCGCGTCCACCTAGACAACACTACGGCCGCGGCGCCCGTCGAGGGCACCGCGGCCGAAGCAGCGTGACGACTACTTGTCGTCGGCCTTGCTGTTGAGCGCCTCCATGGCGCGCCCCGTGACCTCTTCCACCTTGCCGAGCGCCGAGATCGTGACGACCAGGCCCTGGGCCTTGTAGTAGTCGATGATCGGCTCGGTCTGCGTGTGGTAGACCTCGAGGCGCTTGCGCACGGTCTCCTCGGAGTCGTCGTCCCGCTGGTACAGCTCGCCGCCGCAGACGTCGCAGACGCCTTCCTGCTTCGGCTGCTTGTACGTGACGTGGAAGACGTGCGCCGAGTCGTTGCGGCAGATGCGGCGGCCCGCGATGCGCTTGACCACCTCGGCCTCGGGGACCTCCAGGTCCAGCACCGCGTCCAGCTTCATGCCCTCGGTCTTCAGCATCTCGTCGAGCGCCTCGGCCTGCGAGACGTTACGAGGGAAGCCGTCGAGCAGGAACCCGTTCGCGGCGTCGGGCTGCTCCATGCGGTCCTTGGCCATCCCGATGGTGACCTCGTCCGGTACCAGGTTGCCGGCGTCCATGTACGCCTTGGCCTGCTTGCCGAGCTCCGTGCCCTTACTGATGTTGGCGCGGAAGAGGTCGCCCGTGGAGATGTGCGGGATCCGCAGGTTCTTGGCGAGGAACGCGGCCTGCGTTCCCTTCCCGGCACCGGGCGGCCCGACGAGGACGATTCGCATCAGCGGAGGAACCCTTCGTAATTGCGCTGCTGAAGCTGGCTCTCGATCTGCTTCACCGTCTCGAGGCCCACACCCACGATGATCAGGATGCTGGTACCACCGAACGGGAAGTTCTGGCTTGCCCCGAAGCCAACCAACGCCATCGTCGGTACGAGAGCGATCAGACCCAGATACAGCGACCCCGGCCAGGTGATCCGGTTGAGTACGTAGCTGAGGTACTCAGCGGTCGGTCGGCCAGCCCGGATACCCGGGATGAAGCCACCATACTTCTTCATGTTGTCGGCTACTTCTTCGGGGTTGAAGGAGATCGCCACGTAGAAGAACGCGAAGAAAACAATCAGGACAAAGTACGTACTGATGTAAATAGGGTGGTCGCCCTTGGTGAGGTTCTGCTCGATCCAGGTCTTCCAGCCCGAGGTGCCACTGGAGAACTGAGCGACCAGCGCCGGGATGTAAAGCAGCGACGAGGCAAAGATCACAGGGATGATGCCCGCCTGGTTGACCTTCAGCGGGATGTACGTCGACGTACCGCCGTAGGACCGGCGGCCGATCATGCGCTTCGCGTACTGGACCGGGATGCGCCGCTGGGCCTGCTCGACGAAGACCACCAGGCCGACCATGACCAGGCCGATGAAGATGACGGTGGCGAACTCGATCCAGCCGTCGGCCAGCGTGCCCGAGGTCTTGATGGCCCACAGCGCGGACGGGAAGGTCGCGGCGATCGAGATGAACATCAGGATCGACATGCCGTTGCCGATACCGCGGTCGGTGATGAGCTCACCGAGCCACATGACGAGCGCCGTACCGGCGGTCATCGCGATGACCATGGTGACGGTCGTGAAGATCGACTGGTCGGGGATGATCTGTCCACCGACCGAGCAGGTGCTGAAGAGCGCGCCGCTGCGGGCGGTGGCGACCAGGCCGGTGCCCTGCAGGATGGCCAGGGCCACCGTCAGATAACGCGTGTACTGCGTGATCTTCGCGGTGCCCGCCTGACCCTCCTTCTTGAGGGCCTCGAGGCGCGGGATCACCACGGTCAGCAGCTGCAGAATGATGCTCGCCGTGATGTACGGCATGATGCCGAGCGCGAAGATGGTGATCTGGAGCAGCGCGCCACCACTGAACATGTTGACCAGACCGAACAGGCCCTGGTTGCCGGACGCTTGATCCACACAGATCTGAACGCTCTTGTAGTCGACGCCGGGGATCGGGACATGCGTACCGACCCGGTAGACCACGATGATGCCGAGCGTGAACAGCAGCTTCTTGCGCAGGTCGGGCGTCTTGAACGCCCGGGCGAACGCGGTGAGCACGGTGCCTCCTGCGACCCCCGCGTTACTGCGCGGTAGGCGACGGTGTCGAGTAATCGGTGACGAGTGGGTGTAGGGCCTGCGCGCGGGGCACATCGCCCGTGACACGCAACCTGCCATACCCTACCGGGGACAGGCACCTGCCGGGGAACGACCGATCGAGTCTACCGTCACCTTACGTCGGCGTCGGTCCTGGTCCATCCCCTGCGAGAGCACGATCGGCCCCGCTGAGAAAACCCCGGGACGGACGAAGGAAGTTCCCGAAACGACCGACCGGGGATGCCCCTTTGCAAGGACATCCCCGGTCGGGATCGTTCAAGTCAGCGAGACGCCTGAGGAATTCAGACGAGCTCGGTGACGGTACCGCCGGCAGCGGTGATCTTCTCCTTGGCGGAGCCGGAGACGGCGTCGACCGTCACCTGCAGCGCCACGGAGATCTCGCCCTGGCCGAGGACCTTGACGAGGCTGTTCTTGCGAACGGCACCCTTGGCGACGAGACCCTCGACGGTGACCTCGCCACCCTCCGGGTACAGCGCGCCCAGCTTGTCAAGGTTCACGACCTGGAACTCGGTCTTGAACGGGTTCTTGAAGCCCTTCAGCTTCGGAAGACGCATGTGGAGGGGCATCTGGCCACCCTCGAAGCGCTCCGGAACCTGGTAACGGGCCTTCGTGCCCTTGGTACCACGACCGGCCGTCTTACCCTTCGACGCCTCACCACGACCCACACGGGTCTTGGCGGTCTTGGCGCCCGGGGCGGGACGGAGGTTGTGGATCTTGAGCGGGTTGTTTTCCGCCATGATCAGTCGACCTCCTCAACCGTCACGAGGTGGCGGACGGTGTGCACCATTCCGCGGAACTCGGGGCGGTCCTCCTTGACGACCACGTCGTTCAGGCGCTTGAGCCCGAGCGAACGCAGGGTGTCGCGGTGGTTCTGCTTGCTACCGATGTACGACTTCGTCTGCGTGATCTTGAGCTGAGCCATGATTACGCACCCGCTCCCGCACGCGCACGCAGCAGAGCGGCAGGGGCGACGTCCTCGAGGGGCAGACCACGGCGAGCCGCGATCTCCTCGGGACGCTGCAGACCCTTGAGGGCCGCCACGGTCGCGTGCACGATGTTGATCGCGTTGTCGGAGCCCAGGGACTTCGACAGGATGTCGTGAACGCCGGCGCACTCGAGCACGGCACGCACCGGGCCACCGGCGATAACGCCGGTACCGGGGGACGCCGGCTTGAGCAGAACGACGCCCGCCGCCTTCTCACCCTGGATGGGGTGAGGGATGGTGCCCTGGATACGGGGGACCTTGAAGAAGTGCTTCTTGGCCTCCTCAACACCCTTGGCGATGGCGGCCGGCACCTCCTTGGCCTTGCCGTAACCGACACCCACGGTGCCGTCACCATCGCCCACCACGACCAGCGCGGTGAAGCTGAAGCGACGACCACCCTTCACAACCTTGGCGACGCGGTTGATCGCGACAACGCGCTCAACGTACGCGGTCTTCTCGGCAGCAGCTGCGCCGCCGTCACGGCCCTTCCGGTCCCGCCGCTCGCCGCCACCGGCACCGCTTCCGCGGCGCTGGGGTCCAGCCATTGGATTACCTCTCTCTTTTTCCGCTAGCTACGCAGCGACAATCAAGTCGCTAGCGCGACGGGCGACTCAGAACTTGAGTCCGGCTTCGCGGGCGGCGTCCGCCAGGGCAGCGATGCGCCCGGCGTACTGGTTGCCACCACGGTCGAATACGACAGCCTCGACACCGGCAGCCTTGGCACGCTCGGCGACCAGGGCGCCGACCTGCTTGGCCTGCGCGGACTTGTCGGCCTCGGCACCGCGGATCGTGGTGTCCAGGGTCGACGCCGACGCGAGGGTGTGACCCTTAACGTCGTCGATGACCTGGGCCACGATGTGGCGGTTCGAGCGCGTCACGACCAGGCGCGGACGCTCGGCCGTACCCGAGATGTGCTTACGGATCCGGATGTGACGACGCTTGATGGCAGCACGCTTGTAAGCGTCGCCCTTAGCAATCTTGACACCGTATGCCATGGCTTACTTACCCGCCTTTCCGACCTTGCGGCGGATGACTTCGCCTTCGTACTTGACGCCCTTGGCCTTGTACGGGTCGGGCTTGCGCAGCTTGCGGATGTTGGCCGCAACCTCGCCGACCTTCTGCTTGTCGATGCCCTCGACCTGGAAGCGGGTCGGGGTCTCCACCTTGAAGGTGATGCCCTCGGGCGCCTCGACGGTGATCGGGTGGCTGTAGCCGAGCGCGAACTCGAGGTTCGAGCCCTTGGCGGTCACGCGGTAACCGACACCACTGATCTCGAGCTTCTTCACGTAACCCTGGGTCACGCCGGTGATCATGTTCGCCACCAGCGTGCGGGACAGGCCGTGCAGGGCCTTGCTCTGACGCTCGTCGTTGGGGCGGGTGACGTTCAGAACGCCGTCCTCACCCTTGGCGATCTCGATCGGCGTCACGACGGTGTGGGTCAGCGAGCCCTTGGGGCCCTTGACCGAGACCGTCTGGCCGTCGATGGTGACGTCCACGCCGGCGGGAACCGTGATGGGGAGCTTGCCAATACGCGACATAGCTGTTTCCTCCGTTCCCTTCCGCTACCAGACGTAGGCGAGGACTTCTCCGCCTACGCCCTTCTTGCCGGCCTGCTTGTCGGTGAGGAGCCCGTGCGACGTGGAGATGATCGCCACGCCGAGGCCGCCGAGCACCTTCGGCAGGTTGGTGGACTTCGCGTAAACCCGGAGACCGGGCTTGGAGATCCGCTTGATGCCCGCGATGGAGCGCTCACGGTTCGGGCCGAACTTCAGCTCGAGGACGAGGTTCTTGCCGACCTCGGCTTCCTCGACCTTCCAGCCCGTGATGAAGCCCTCCTGCTGGAGGATCTCCGCGATGTGCGACTTGATCTTGCTGTGCGGCATTCCCACGGTGTCGTGGTACGCCGAGTTCGCGTTACGCAGACGCGTAAGCATGTCTGCGATCGGATCAGTCATGGTCATGAATTGGCCTTCGGCCTCTCTCGCCGGGGTTTCCTGTATGCGCCATCCCTCTCCCCACTCAGTGGCGGGACGGGTGCGGTGCGGGGACCTACGGCGTAGTAAGTCGGTCAGGGCGGCAGACGCCCAACCCTCCTAGCCTAAGCCATGGAGGAGCGGGCCTCTGCCAGACCCTTTACTTACCGAGAGTCCTGGTTGATCCCAACTAGGGGATTACCAGGAGCTCTTGGTCACGCCCGGCAGCTCGCCACGGTGAGCCATCTCACGAAGGCACACGCGGCACAGGCCGAACTTGCGGTAGACGGAGTGCGGACGGCCGCAGCGCTGGCAGCGGGTGTACGCGCGCACACCGAACTTGGGCTTGCGAGCAGCCTTGGCAATCAGAGACTTCTTCGCCATCTCGCTTACGCCTCCTTGAACGGGAAGCCGAGGTGACGGAGAAGGGCACGGCCCTCAGCGTCGTTGGTCGCCGTGGTGACCACGGTGATGTCCATACCCCGGACGCGGTCGATCTTGTCCTGGTCGATCTCGTGGAACATGACCTGCTCCGTGAGACCGAAGGTGTAGTTGCCACGGCCGTCGAACTGCTTGGGGGACAGACCACGGAAGTCGCGGATGCGCGGCAGCGCGAGCGACAGGGTGCGGTCCAGGAACTCCCACATGCGGTCGCCACGGAGCGTGACGTGGGCACCGATCGGCTGACCCTCACGCAGCTTGAACTGCGCGATGGACTTGCGGGCCTTGGTGATGGCCGGCTTCTGACCGGTGATCGTGGTCAGGTCACGGACGGCACCGTCCATGAGCTTCGAGTCACGGGCGGCGTCGCCGACACCCATGTTGACCACGATCTTGACGAGGCCGGGAACCTGCATGACGTTCTCGTACGAGAACTCCTCACGCAGCTTGCCCGCGATCTCCTCGCGGTACTTCGTCTTGAGACGCGGAGTGGTGGTGGTAGCCATCAGATGTCCTCACCCGTCCGCTTGGCAACGCGGATCTTGTTGCCCTCGTCGTCGAAGCGGTAACCGACACGCGTGACGACCTTGTTACCGTCCTTCTCAACGACCAGCTGGACGTTGGAGACGTGGATCGGCGCCTCGGTCGTGACGATGCCGCCGGCCTGCGAACCGCGAGCGGTCGGGCCGGCCTTGGTGTGCTTCTTGACCCGGTTGACACCCTCGACCAGGACGCGCTCGTCGCGCGGGTAAGCGGCAATGACCTTGCCCTGCTTGCCCTTGTCCTTACCGGTGATGACCTGGACCAGGTCGCCCTTCTTGATCTTCATGCTTACAGCACCTCCGGCGCGAGCGAGATGATCTTCATGAACTTCTTCTCGCGCAGCTCACGGCCGACGGGGCCGAAGATACGGGTGCCGCGAGGGTCGCCGTCGTTCTTCAGAATGACGGCGGCGTTCTCGTCGAAGCGGATGTACGAGCCGTCCGGACGGCGGCGCTCCTTGACGGTGCGAACGATGACCGCCTTGACGACGTCACCCTTCTTCACATTGCCGCCGGGGATCGCGTCCTTGACGGTGGCGACGATGACGTCACCGATACCCGCGTAGCGGCGACCGGAGCCACCGAGCACACGGATGCAAAGGATTTCCTTCGCACCAGTGTTGTCGGCGACGCGCAGTCGCGACTCCTGCTGGATCACGTCTATCTCCTGATTTGTCTGCCGGTTCCCGGGGCGGGGTCAACTGTTCACAGCGACCCCGCCCCGAGCCTGGCGGAACCAACCTGAGGGAAACCCCTCAGGTAATTACTTGGCCTTCTCGAGGATCTCGACGATGCGCCAGCGCTTCGTCGAGGACAGCGGCCGGGTCTCCATCAGGAGGACACGGTCGCCGACGCCGGCGGCGTTCTGCTCGTCGTGGGCCTTGAGCTTGCTCGTACGGCGGATGACCTTGCCGTACAGCGCGTGCTTGACGCGGTCCTCGACAGCGACGACGACGGTCTTGTCCATCTTGTCGCTGACGACGAGACCCTCACGGGTCTTGCGGAAACCACGGGCTTCAGCGGTCTCGGTCACGTTGTTCTCACTCATCAGGCGCTCTCCACCGTCTCGATGCCCAGCTCGCGCTCACGCATCAGGGTGTAGATCCGCGCGATGTCCTTGCGGACGGCCTTCAGCCGACCGTGGTTCTCGAGCTGACCGGTCGCCGCCTGGAAGCGGAGGTTGAACAGCTCTTCCTTGGCTTCGCGGAGCTTCGCGAGAAGCTCCTCGTCACCCAGTTCGCGCAGCTCGGACGCCTTGGTACCGGCCGACATCACGCTTCACCTGCCTCGCGCTTGACGATCCGGCACTTCATCGGCAGCTTGTGGGCTGCGCGAGTGAGGGCCTCACGGGCGATCTTCTCGTTGGGGTAGGACAGCTCGAACATGACCCGGCCCGGGTGCACGTTCGCGACCCACCACTCGGGGGAACCCTTACCGGAACCCATGCGGGTCTCGGCAGGCTTCTTGGTCAGCGGGCGGTCCGGGTAGATGTTGATCCAGACCTTGCCGCCACGCTTGATGTGGCGGGTCATCGCGATACGAGCCGCCTCGATCTGGCGGTTCGTCACGTACGCCGGCGTGAGGGCCTGAATGCCGTACTCGCCGAACGAAACCTGCGTACCGCCCTTGGCCTGACCACGGCGCTTCGGGTGGTGCTGCTTGCGGTGCTTGACCCTACGGGGGATCAGCATTTCGGTCAGGCCTCCGTTCCGGTGCTCTCAGCCGGAGCGGCAGCGGCGGCGGGAGCGTCGGCCTTGGGGGCCTCGGCAGCCGGCGCGGACTGCTGCTGCGGCTTGCGGCCGCGGCCGCCACGCTCGCCACCACGGCCACCACCACGGGCCGGGCGGTCGCCGCCGCCGGCGCCGCCGCGAGCCGGGCGGTTACCCGCACGGGCAGCGGCGTTCTCGGCGCGGACCTCGGCGATGTTCTTGACGTCGCCCTTGTAGATCCAGACCTTCACACCGATACGGCCGAAGGTCGTCTTGGCCTCGAAGAAGCCGTAGTCGACGTTCGCGCGGAGCGTGTGCAGGGGCACACGGCCCTCGCGGTAGAACTCCGAGCGGGACATCTCGGCGCCGCCGAGACGGCCACCACACTGGATCTTGATGCCCTTGGCGCCCGCCTTCATCGCCGACTGCATGCTCTTACGCATGGCGCGGCGGAAGGAGACGCGGGAGGACAGCTGCTCGGCAACGGCCTGAGCAACCAGCTGAGCGTCGGTCTCGGGGTTCTTGACCTCGAGGATGTTCAGCTGGACCTGCTTGCCCGTGAGCTTCTCGAGGTCACCGCGGATGCGGTCGGCCTCGGCGCCACGGCGGCCGATGACAATGCCCGGACGCGCGGTGTGGATGTCCACCCGCACGCGGTCACGGGTGCGCTCGATCTCAACCTTCGAGATGCCGGCGCGCTCCATGCCGGACGTCATCATCCGACGGATGGCGACGTCTTCCTTGACGTAGTCCTTGTACAGCTTGTCGGCGTACCACCGGGACTTGAAGTCCGTGGTGACACCGAGCCGGAACCCATGCGGGTTAACCTTCTGGCCCATTACCGGGTTCCTTCCTTGCTGCTGACGACCACGGTGATGTGGCTGGTCCGCTTGCGGATCCGGTAGGCGCGGCCCTGGGCACGCGGCCGGAACCGCTTCAGGGTCGGGCCCTCGTCGACGTACGCCTCGGAGATGAAGAGGCTGTCGGCGTCGGTGTGGTCGTAGTTGTGCGCGGCGTTGGCAATGGCGCTGTCAAGCACCTTGCCGACCGGCACGCTCGCGGCCTGCGGGGCGAAACGCAGGACCGCCTGAGCCTCCGTGGCATCCATGCCACGGATAAGGTCCACCACGCGGCGGGCCTTCATGGGCGTAACGCGGATGTACCGCGCCTGGGCCCTGGCTTCCATGGTTGTCCTTCCAGTGTCTGTCATGGTCATTCCACCCCGCGTTAGCGGCGCTTCGACTTCCGGTCGTCCTTGACGTGACCCCGGAAGGTGCGCGTCGGCGAGAACTCGCCGAGCTTGTGGCCGACCATCGACTCGGTGACAAACACCGGAATGTGGGTCTTGCCGTTGTGCACCGCGATCGTGTGGCCGAGCATGGCCGGGATGATCATCGAGCGACGGGACCAGGTCTTGATGACGTTCTTGGAACCGGCTTCGTTCTGGGCGTCCACCTTCTTGATGAGGTGGTCGTCGACGAAGGGCCCCTTCTTGAGACTGCGCGGCATCTAAACCCGCTCCTAGCGCTTCTTGTTCGTCTTGCGGCGGCGGACGATGTACTTGTTCGAAGCCTTCTTCGGCGAACGAGTACGACCCTCCTTCTGACCCCACGGCGAGACCGGGTGGCGACCACCGGAGGTCTTGCCCTCACCACCACCGTGCGGGTGGTCAACCGGGTTCATCGCCACACCGCGGACGGTCGGGCGAACGCCCAGCCAGCGCTTACGGCCGGCCTTACCCCAGTTGATGTTGCTCTGCTCGGCGTTGCCGACCTCACCGACGGTGGCGCGGCAGCGCACGTCGACCAGGCGGATCTCACCGGAGGGCATGCGGAGGTGGGCCATCTGGCCCTCCTTCGCGAGCAGCTGCACGGAGGTACCGGCGGAGCGGGCGAACTTGGCACCGCCACCGGGACGGAGCTCGATCGCGTGGATCGTGGTACCGACCGGGATGTTGCGGAGGGCCAGGTTGTTGCCCGGCTTGATGTCGGCCCCGGGACCGTTCTCGACGCGGTCGCCCTGCGACAGGTTGCGGGGGGCGAGGATGTAGCGCTTCTCGCCGTCCGCGTAGTGCAGCAGCGCGATGCGCGCGGTGCGGTTGGGGTCGTACTCGATGTGCGCGACCTTCGCCGGCACGCCGTCCTTGTCGTGACGACGGAAGTCGATCACTCGGAAGGCGCGCTTGTGTCCGCCACCCTGGTGGCGAACGGTCACACGACCGGCGTTGTTACGGCCGCCCTTGCTGTGCAGCGGGCGGACCAGCGACTTCTCCGGCGTGGACCGCGTGACCTCGACGAAGTCGGCGACGGAGGAGCCACGGCGGCCCGGCGTCGTCGGCTTGTACTTGCGGATTCCCATTTCTCAGTCCTCGTCCGATATTCGGACCAGGGCGCTCCGTTAGGAGGCCTGGCCGAAGATGTCGATACGGTCGCCCTCAGCGAGGGTCACGATGGCGCGCTTGGTGTCCGCACGCTTACCGAAGCCGCTCTTGGTCCGCTTGCGCTTGCCCTGGCGGTTGATCGTGTTGACCCCGGTGACCTTGACCGAGAAGACCGCCTGGACGGCCTGCTTGATCTGGGTCTTGTTGGCGCCCGGCGCGACGACGAAGGTGTACTTGCCCTCGTCGAGCAGCGCGTAGCTCTTCTCGGAGACGACCGGCTTGAGGAGGACGTCACGGGGGTCCGTGAAGCTCTTGCTCGCCGGGGTCTCGACGGTGTTCTTGCCTTCGGCCTCGTGGCGCTTCGCCTTGGCGACGCGCGCGGCCTTGGCGGCCTTGGCGGCCTTCGAGGCAATGCTCGGGTGACGCGTAGCCATCAGGCTTCGCTCCCTTCGGTGTCAGCGGCCTGGGGGCCAGACACGAAGGACTCGAAAGCGGCCTGGGTGAAGACCACGTCGTCCGAGACGAGAACGTCGTACGTGTTCAGCTGGCCCGGCTCCAGGATGTGGACCTGGGGCAGGTTGCGCGCGGAGAGCAGCGCGGCCTCGTCGGAGCGCTCGATGACCAGGAGCACGTTCTTGCGCTCGCTGACCTTGCCGAGGAAGCTCTTCGCGGCCTTGGTGGAGGGGGTCTCGCCCTCGATCACGCCGGTGATGACGTGGATGCGAGCGTTGCGGGCCCGGTCGGTGAGGGCGTGGCGCAGGGCCGCGGCCTTCATCTTCTTCGGGGTCCGCTGCGAGTAGTCACGCGGCGTGGGGCCGTGGACGACGCCACCGCCGGCGAACTGCGGCGCACGGGTCGAACCCTGACGGGCGCGGCCGGTGCCCTTCTGGCGGTAGGGCTTCTTGCCGCCACCGCGGACCTCGCCACGACGCTTGACCTTGTGCGTGCCCTGACGGGCAGCGGCCAGCTGTGCGACGACGACCTGGTGGAGCAGCGGGATGCTGATCTTCTCTACGTCGAAGATCTCGGCCGGGAGCTCGACAGTCCCGGCGGTGTCGCCGGAGGGCGACTGAATGTCAATGGTGGTCATGTTCCTCAGGCCCCCTTGGCCGCGGTGCGGACCAGGACGAGGCCGCCGTTCGGACCAGGAACCGCGCCCTTGATAAGGAGCAGGCCCTTCTCCGCGTCAACGGCGTGAACGGTCAGGTTCTGGGTGGTGACGCGCTCGTTGCCCATGCGGCCCGCCATGCGGAGGCCCTTGAACACACGGCCCGGGGTGGCGCAGCCACCGATGGAGCCGGGAGAGCGGTGCTTGCGCTGGGTGCCGTGTCCGGCGCCGAGGCCCTTGAAGTTGTGACGCTTCATGACACCGGCGAAGCCCTTGCCCTTGCTCTTGCCGGTCACATCCACCTTGACGCCGGCCTCGAAGGTCTCGGCGGTGATCTCCTGGCCGAGGGTGTACTCGCTGGCGTCAGCGGTACGGATCTCGACGAGGTGACGACGGGGGGTGACGTCGGCCTTGGCGAAGTGGCCCTTGAGGGGCTTGTTCACCTTGCGCGGGTCGATCTCGCCGAAGGCGATCTGGACCGACTCGTAGCCGTCGGTGTCGTTCGTACGCACCTGGGTGACGACATTGGGCCCAGCCTTGACGACGGTGACCGGAACAACACGGTTGTTCTCGTCCCACACCTGCGTCATGCCGAGCTTCTCGCCCAGGATGCCCTTGATCTGCTTAGCCATTCTCAGATCACCGATCCCTAGAGCTTGATCTCGATGTCGACACCGGCCGGGAGGTCGAGTCGCATCAGAGAGTCAACGGTCTTGGGCGTCGGGTCGAGAATGTCGATCAGGCGCTTGTGCGTGCGCATCTCGAAGTGCTCGCGCGAGTCCTTGTACTTGTGCGGCGACTTGATGACGCAGTACACGTTCTTCTCAGTGGGCAGCGGCACCGGGCCTGCGACCGACGCACCAGTGCGGGTCACCGTCTCGACGATCTTCTTCGCCGAGGAGTCGATGACCTCGTGGTCGTAGGCCTTGAGCCGGATGCGGATCTTCTGTCCCGCCATGGCTACTCAGTAGTCCTTTGTCTAGTGAAACGCTCTGGAACCCGGGGGTTCGCGTCCTGTCTCCGACCCACGCGGTCGGGTGTGTCGCGCTCCCGCCGCAGGGGTATCCACAAACGGATTTCCCTGCCAGGGACACGGCTCTACCCGAAAGCAACCGCAGGACCGGGGGCAAAACACCCACCGGGTGCCTGGTCTGCACCCCGCTGACACTTCCCGAAAGATTCCCGTACGTCCGCCCCAGCGCTGCCTTACGGCAGTTGAGGCGACGAGTACTGTGGGACTCGCTTCCGGTCCTCCCGGCGGGAGGCGCGCAGCATCGGCACTCGACCGAGCAACCCCGCTAGTCTGCCACAGAGGGCATGGCGGACGCCAATCGAGCCGGAGACAATACCCCGAGAGTGACGCAGGTCAAACACGGGGCGCGCGCCGGGGCCGCCCGAGTACTGACGCCGGACGAGGGGACGGACCGGGTCAGCCCTCGCAGGCGTACGGCACGAAGGCCGCCCACGCGTCGGGCGTGAGCGCGAGCTGGGGGCCGGCGAGGTTCTTGGAGTCGCGGACGTGGATCGTGGCGGGAGCGGTGGCGATCTCGACGCAGGAGTCGCCATCAGGACCGTCGCTGTAGCTGCTCTTGAACCACGCCAGTTCAGAGGTACCCCCGGCGAAGGCCTTGCGGATCATGTTTCTCCCAGCAGTTGCTCGATGAAGGCCAATGACTCCCCGGGCGAGAGAGCCTGAGCCCGGATGGTGCCATACCGCAGTTCAAGGATCCTCAGCTGCTTCGGATCGGAAGTCGGGCGGCCGTTGAACGCGCCGTCGGAACGACCCAGCGCCGTGCCGTCCGCGAACTTCAGCACCTCGATCTTGCCGCTCAGCCCGGGGTGGGCTCCGGAATGCGTCGGCATCACCTGAAGAGTGACATTGCGCAACCGCCCCACCTCCAGCAAGCGTTCGAGCTGCTGTCGCCTCACCATTGTGCCTCCGACACGGCGTCGGAGCGTCGCCTCTTCCTGGACGAAGCTGAGTGCAGGCGCAGGTTCGCGTTCGAAGATCGAGTGCCGCGCCATGCGGGCCGCCACGCGGCGCTCCACTTCCTCCTCCGAGTACGACGGTTGCCACACCTCGAACAAGGCCCCCGCATGCTCAGGCGTCTGCAACAAGCCATGGAGACTGAGCCCGACGTACACCCCGATCTCGGCGGCCTGCGCCTCCAGCTTCGCGATCTCCCGAACCTTCTTCGGATACCGAACCCGCGCCACGTCCTCCTTCATCGCCGAGAGCAGCCCACCCGCCCCCAACACCTCGTCCGCCCGCTCCAGATACCCGGGCTGGGGGATCCGCTTACCCCCCTCGATCTTGTAGACCATGTCCTCCCCGTACCCGACCGCCGCTCCGAACTCGGCGGCCCGCATCCCCTTCGCCTCCCGCCGCAGCTTCAACTGCCGCCCCACAGTCGCGACGACCGCCACACCCCAGTCGTCGTCCGGGTCCACCTCCCAACCCGGCTCGTCCGCCTCGCCCTTGAGCCGACCCGCGTCGCCATCCACGTACATCGCGCACCCCTCCGTCGTACCGCTGCGCCGCAACGGCCCCTACCCGTACGGCCCCTGTCGACAGCTCGACACGACCGGACAAACTCCGGACAGTAACCGTACGCATCGACCGAGTAACGAATGGCGAATCACGAATCACGGTAAGAACACCGAACCCCGGCGGCGTGTGCTCCGGTGCGACCGGCGCTCTTCCCCAAGAAACACGGGAGAGAAAGAAACCCCACCAAGCCCCACCCCTCCCGCCCGCCGCGCAAACTCACTCGCGCGAGTGAACATCGCCAACTCGGCTGGATCCGGGACCTGTTGCCTGCCCTACGCTCAGCGCGACACAACCGCAGACATACGACGGCCCCCGCCGGGACTGCCATCCCAATGCGAGGGCCTGACCACCGAGGAAAAAGAGCTTCCCGATGGATACGCAGAACCCTAGCGCGCCCCCGTGCGCGCAGTCCGGTATCGCGGGCAAAAACCGCCGGCACGCGCACGCCCACCCCGGCGGCGTCATCCACGACAACACCCGCCACACCACCCGCTTCACGGTGATCGGCAACCACCTCGCCCAGCACCCCGAGCTGTCGCTCCTCGCGATCGGGCTGGCCGTCCACATCCAGTCGCTGCCCACCGGCGCCCGCGTCGACATCAAGACCCTCGCCGCCCGCTTCCCCGAGGGCCCGGACCGAATCGCCGCCGCCCTGCGCGAACTCGAAGCCCACGGCTACCTCCGCCGCACCCGCGAACGCACCCCCGGCGGCCGGATCGTCACCCGCACGATCTCCTGCAACCGGCCGGGACACCACGGCACGGCCGACGCGCCCAGGCCGCCCGCTCGACGGGCCTCCCTGGAAAAGAAACCCCCGCGCCGCGCCCTCCCCGCCGTGCCGAAACCGGCGTACGCCTCCCCCACCCTTCTCCAGACCGCCGTCGACCTCCTCGCGGGCCTCCGCCGCCACGACCCCCGCCTGCTCCTCTCCGCCACCGACGCGGAGCACCTCGCTCCCGGAGTCGCCGCCTGGCTAGAACGCGATCTCACCCCCACCGCCGTACAACAAGCCCTGACCACGGACCTGCCAGCCGAAGACCTGCGCCGCCCAGCAGCCTTCCTCGCCCACCGCCTCGCCGCCCAGCTCCCGCCCCCGCCCCCGTTCCGCGCGCCCGCCTCACCACTGGCGGTTCGGCACCCCCTCCAGAACTGCGACGGCTGCGACCGCGCCTTCCGCGCGCCCGACCCCGGCCACTGCCGCGACTGCCGATCCGATCTCCCGGAGGCCGCCTAGCATGAACGTGACGATCCTTGCCCCCGGGCACGGCAGACGAGGAGCGAGCGCCATGACCATCGCCCCAAACGACGCGCGACAGGGCGCCTCCCACATCTACCGGGCCATGCGGGACCTCGTTCAGTCCATGGACGACACCATCCCCGGCAAATTCGAGATCACCAAGAAGGGGATCGTCCACGACATGATGGCGCCCGTCGGTCCGCACGAGTTGACCACTCTTCATGTCAGGAAACGCCTTGAGAAAGTCATGCCGGACGAGCTCGTGGCCCACACGGGCGAACCCGACGTCGAGGACGAACCCCAGGGCATCCTGCGCCGTCCGGACGTGATGGTGATCGCCATGGTGGACATGGACGTCCCGGGTTCCTTCGATCCCCGTACCCTCATCGCGGCCGTCGAAGTGGTCTCCCGATCCAACCCGGACAACGACTGGGTGAGCAAGGTGCGCGACTACCCGCTGATGGGCGTCCCGATCTACGCGATCTTCGATCCCCGCACCGCCACCGGCGCCGTCCTCTCCGACATCCACTCCACTCCCGACGGCCCCCGCTACGCCACCCGCAAGGACTTCGTGTACGGCGAGGACGTCACCATCGCCGAGTGGACGATCTCCACCGCGGGCCTTCCCCGCTATCCGGACGAGTAAGCCGGACAGCGGCAACGAAGTCATTCCGCTGCTCCACCTGGAGCACTCCCACGCGACAGCGCGCCATAGGCCGCCGATCGTGGATCCATGGCAGAAGAGACCATCAGCGTCCTGGCGGAGCCGCCGCTTCCCCCCGTCCGCGACTGGCCCGCCGGTGAGCTGCGCGGGACCGAGTTCGAGCCGGTGCTCGCGGAGTTGATGCGGGAGGGTCCGCTGACACGGATCCGGCTTCCGCACGGGGAGGGCTGGGCGTGGCTGGCGACGCGCTACGACGACGTGAAGATGATCACGAACGATCCCCGGTTCAGCCGGAAGGAAGCCTCCGTCCGGCAGGTCACACGGCTGGCGCCGCACTTCGCGCCCAGGCCCGGCGCGCTGGCGTGGGCCGACCAGCCCGACCACAACCGGCTCCGCCGCGCCGTCGCGAACGCCTACACCGTGAGCGCGGTGAAGCGGCTGCGTCCCCGTGCCCAGGAGATGCTCGACGTTCTGGTCGACGGCATGCTGCGCGACGGGCCGCCCGCCGACCTCATCGAGCGGGTCCTCGAACCCTTCCCGATCAACGTCGTCTGCGAGGTCATGGGCGTACCCGCCGACGAACGGCAGAAGCTGCACGACTGGACGCGCGAGATCATCTCCACCGCGGGCGGCGCCGAAGCCTCCGAGCAGGCCAAGAAGGGCCTGTTCGGATGGATCGGAGAAGCCATCCGCGACCGCCGGGACAACGAAAGCGACGGTGACAGCGAGGACGTGCTGTCGTTGCTCGGCGCCGCCGTGCGGCAGGGCGAGCTCGGTATGGAGGAGGCGATCAGCGTCTCCGGCCCGCTCCAGATCGGCGGCGAAGCCGTCACCAACAACAGCGGCCAGATGTTCTACCTCCTCCTCACCCGCCCCGACCTGATGGAACGCTTCCGCAGCGACCCCGCGTCCCGCCCCGCCGCCATCGAGGAACTCCTGCGCTACATCCCGCACCGCGCCGCCGTCGGCCTCCCCCGCATCGCCACGGAGGACGTCGACATCTCGGGCATCCGCGTCAGCGCGGGCGACCCGGTCTACGTCTCCTACCTGGCCGCCAACCGCGATCCGGACGTCTTCCCCGACCCCGACCGGATCGACCTCGACCGGGACACCGGCGCCCACATGGCCTTCGGCAACGGGCCGCACTTCTGCACCGGCGCCGTCTTCTCCCGGATGCAGATCGAGCTGCTGATCGACACCCTGCTGACCCGCCTGCCCGACCTGCGCCTCGCCGTGCCCGCCGACGAGGTCCCCTTCCGGCAGCGCACGATGATCCGCGGCCCGGTAGCCCTCCCGGTGACCTGGTAGGCCGGGCTCACCGTCCGGACGCCAGCCCCTCCCCCACCGCCGCGTACGCCGGCTTCGTCACGAAGTTCTCGTCCATCAGCGTCGCCGCACCCTGCCCTGGAGCACGACATCCCGCGCCATCGCGTCGCCGGGCCGTACGCCCGTTGTCACCCGTTCGATGTCGTCCCGCCCCGGGGTCTGTGGACCGCGCGCCCGCATCGGCCCGTGCCACGCCGGACAGGACCAGAAGCGCGGCGAGCCCCGCACCGAGCACGGTTCTACGGCTGACGTTTCCAGACATGCCTACACCCCTCGGCCGCGTCGGCGTCGAATGGTTTCGGCGGGACGTCGGCATGAACGGCACACGGCAAAGGGGCCCGTACGACCGAAGTCGTACGGGCCCCTTCAAGGAGCTCGCGAGGAGCTACCAGGTCAAGCGATCAGCAATTACTTGTTGATCTTGGTGACCTGGCCGGCGCCCACGGTCCGGCCACCCTCACGGATGGCGAACTTCAGGCCCTCTTCCATGGCGACGGGCTGGATGAGCTCGACCTTCATCTCAGTGTTGTCGCCCGGCATGACCATCTCCGTGCCCTCGGGGAGGGTCACAACACCGGTCACGTCAGTCGTACGGAAGTAGAACTGCGGACGGTAGTTGTTGAAGAACGGCGTGTGGCGGCCACCCTCGTCCTTGGACAGGATGTAGGCCTGGGCCTCGAACTCGGTGTGCGGCGTGACCGAACCGGGCTTGATGATGACCTGGCCGCGCTCGACGTCCTCGCGCTTGATGCCACGGAGGAGCAGACCGACGTTCTCACCGGCCTGGCCCTCGTCGAGCAGCTTGCGGAACATCTCGATGCCGGTGACCGTGGTGGTGGTCTTCTCCTGCTTGATACCCACGATGTCAACGGTCTCGTTGACCTTGAGGATACCGCGCTCGATACGACCGGTGACGACGGTGCCACGACCGGTGATCGTGAAGACGTCCTCGATCGGCATCAGGAACGGCTTGTCGACGTCACGCTCGGGCTGCGGGATGTTCTCGTCGACGGCCTTCATCAGGTCGAGGACGGTCTGGCCCCACTCCTTGTCGCCCTCAAGGGCCTTGAGCGCCGAGACCTTGACGACCGGCAGGTCGTCGCCCGGGAACTCGTACTCGGAGAGCAGCTCACGGACCTCGAGCTCGACGAGCTCCAGGATCTCCTCGTCGTCCACCATGTCGGCCTTGTTCAGGGCGACAACGATGTACGGAACGCCGACCTGGCGGGCCAGGAGCACGTGCTCCTTGGTCTGCGGCATCGGGCCGTCCGTGGCGGCGACAACGAGGATGGCGCCGTCCATCTGCGCCGCACCCGTGATCATGTTCTTGATGTAGTCCGCGTGACCGGGGCAGTCGACGTGGGCGTAGTGACGCGTCTCGGTCTGGTACTCGACGTGCGCGATGGAGATGGTGATACCGCGCTGGCGCTCCTCAGGAGCCTTGTCGATCTGGTCGAAGGCCGAGGCCTCGTTCAGGTCCGGAAACGCGTCGTGCAGCACCTTGGTAATGGCGGCCGTGAGGGTCGTCTTACCGTGGTCGATGTGACCGATGGTGCCGATGTTGACGTGCGGCTTAGTCCGCTCGAACTTCGCCTTCGCCACTGGGGTCCTCCTGAGAGTGGTTCTGGTACGCCTTACTCATCGGCGCCAGGTGATCTTTGCTGGGGTGCCGGCCGCCGGGGTTCTCCCTTACCGGTTGAGCCCCGGCGGTCGGTGTCAAGCCTAAAGCGTGTGAACGGGGTGCGTTACTCGCCCTTGGCCTTCGCGATGATCTCCTCGGCGACGTTCCGGGGAACCTCGGCGTAGGAGTCGAACTGCATCGAGTAGCTTGCGCGACCCGACGTCTTGCTGCGGAGGTCTCCGACGTAGCCGAACATCTCCGAGAGGGGCACGAGGCCCTTCACGACGCGGGCACCGGCCCGCTCCTCCATGGCCTGGATCTGGCCACGGCGGGAGTTGATGTCGCCGATGACGTCACCCATGTAGTCCTCGGGCGTGGTGACCTCTACGGCCATCATCGGCTCGAGCAGCACGGGGCTGGCCTTGCGCGCGGCCTCCTTGAAGGCCTGCGAACCGGCGATCTTGAACGCGAGCTCGGAGGAGTCGACCTCGTGGTAAGCACCGTCGAGAAGCGTGACGCGGACGCCCGTCATCTCGTAGCCGGCGAGGATGCCGAACTGCATGGCCTCCTGCGCACCGGCGTCCACCGACGGGATGTACTCCCGCGGGATGCGGCCACCGGTGACCTTGTTCACGAACTCGTACGCCGGACCGTCGGCCTCGGTGATGGGCTCGATCGCGATCTGCACCTTGGCGAACTGACCGGTACCACCGGTCTGCTTCTTGTGGGTGTAGTCCACGCGCTCGACGGCCTTACGGATCGTCTCACGGTAGGCGACCTGCGGCTTACCGACGTTGGCCTCGACCTTGAACTCACGGCGCATACGGTCGACCAGCACCTCGAGGTGCAGCTCGCCCATACCACCGATGATGGTCTGGCCGGTCTCCTCGTCCGAGTGAACCTGGAAGGAGGGGTCCTCCTCCGCGAGACGCTGGATGGCGACACCCAGCTTCTCCTGGTCACCCTTGGACTTGGGCTCGATGGCGACCTGAATGACCGGCGCCGGGAAGTCCATGGACTCCAGGATCACCGGGTTCTTGTCGTCGGACAGCGTCTCACCGGTGGTGGTCTGCTTCAGGCCCATCACGGCGACGATGTCACCGGCGCCCACCGCCTCGATCTCCTCACGCTTGTTCGCGTGCATGCGGTAGATCTTGCCGATGCGCTCCTTCTTGCCCTTGACGGAGTTCAGCACGGCAGTGCCGGACTCCAGGCGGCCCGAGTAGACCCGGACGAAGGTGAGCTTGCCCAGGTGCGGGTCGCTCATGATCTTGAAAGCGAGCGCGGACAGCGGCTCGTCCTCGGACGGCTTGCGCTTGACGACCAGCTCCGGGTCCTTGACGTCGTGGCCCTCGATGGCCTCGACGTCGAGCGGAGTCGGGAGGTAGCGCACGACCGCGTCGAGCAGGGGCTGAACGCCCTTGTTCTTGAACGCGGTGCCACAGAACACCGGGGTGACCGTGGTGTCGTTGGACTTGCCGGACGCGATGGTGATGCGACGGATCGCGGCGTACAGCTGCTCCTCGGTGGGCTCCTGGCCCTCCAGGTACAGCTCCATGATCTCTTCGTCGTTCTCGGCAACGCCCTCGATCAGCTTGCCGCGGTACTCCTCGGCAGCCTCGATGTGCGTGGCCGGGATGTCGACGACGTCGTACATCTCGCCCTTGGCGGCCTCGGCGGACCACACGAGCGCCTTCATGCGGACCAGGTCCACAACGCCCTTGAAGTCCATCTCGGCACCGATCGGAAGCTGCATGACCAGCGGCTGCGCACCAAGGCGGTCCGAGATCATGTCGACGCAGCGGTGGAACTCCGCGCCGGTCCGGTCGAGCTTGTTGACGAAGCAGATGCGGGGCACGCCGTAACGGTCGGCCTGACGCCACACCGTCTCGGACTGCGGCTCAACACCGGCGACACCGTCGAACACCGTGACGGCACCGTCGAGGACGCGCAGCGAGCGCTCCACCTCGACCGTGAAGTCGACGTGCCCCGGGGTGTCGATGATGTTGATCGTGTAGTCGTTGTCCTCAAGCGGCCAGTGACAGGTGGTGGCAGCAGAGGTGATCGTGATGCCACGCTCCTGCTCCTGCTCCATCCAGTCCATGGTGGCAGCGCCGTCGTGGACTTCACCGATCTTGTAGCTGACGCCGGTGTAGAAGAGGATCCGCTCGGTGGTGGTCGTCTTGCCCGCGTCGATGTGAGCCATGATCCCGATGTTGCGGACCCTGGCCAGGTCAAGTGAAGTGGTAGCCATATTGGCTCAGTCTTCTCTCGGTCTCGATGGGGGTAGCGACTACCAGCGGTAGTGCGCGAAGGCCTTGTTGGACTCGGCCATCTTGTGGGTGTCCTCGCGCTTCTTGACGGCCGCACCGAGGCCGTTCGAAGCGTCGAGAAGCTCGTTGAGCAGACGCTCGGTCATGGTCTTCTCGCGGCGGGCGCGGGAGTAACCCACGAGCCAGCGCAGCGCGAGCGTGTTGGCGCGACCGGGCTTGACCTCGATCGGCACCTGGTAGGTGGCGCCACCAACACGGCGGGACTTGACCTCGAGGGTCGGCTTGATGTTCTCCAGCGCGCGCTTGAGCGTGATGACCGGGTCGTTGCCGGTCTTCTCGCGCAGGCCCTCCATGGCGCCGTACACGATGCGCTCGGCGGTGGAGCGCTTGCCGTTCAGCAGCACCTTGTTGATCAGGGAGGTGACAAGAGGAGAACCGTAGACCGGGTCGATGATGACCGGGCGCTTCGGGGCGGGGCCCTTACGAGGCATTCTTACTTCTCCTTCTTGGCGCCGTAGCGGCTGCGGGCCTGCTTGCGGTTCTTGACACCCTGGGTGTCAAGCGAACCTCGGATGATCTTGTAGCGAACACCCGGCAGGTCCTTCACACGGCCGCCGCGCACGAGCACGATGGAGTGCTCCTGCAGGTTGTGTCCCTCACCCGGAATGTAAGCGGTGACCTCGATCCCGCTGGTCAGACGCACACGCGCGACCTTACGCAGGGCCGAGTTCGGCTTCTTCGGGGTGGTCGTGAACACACGCGTGCAGACGCCGCGACGCTGGGGCGAACCCTCGAGTGCGGGCGTCTTGTTCTTCTCGACCTTGTCCTGCCGGCCCTTCCGGACCAGCTGCTGGATCGTAGGCACTACTTCTCCGGTTTCTGTGTGCCGAATGGTGAAGCTAACCTGGAACATCTCCGACCCACGCGGTCGGGTGTGTCGAATGCTGCAGACTCCCACCGCAAGGCGGAAAGAGCGCAGATTACGGTGGCCGGTTACGACTCGCCTCGCGGTTTAAAGGCACGCACGCGAGCCAGGGCACACCCCAGGCACAAGGTCTGAGCGTACCTACCTCACGGACTTCGGTCAAAACAAATGCGATGGGGCACGACACGCCGGGCTTTTCGAGCCGCGTACGCCCAGTATCGGTCAAGGAGGCCGATTGCCGCCCGTTCGCCGAGCAGCCACCTCAAGTACGTTGACTGGTTGCCACACCGATGGCATAGCCGCAGGTGAAGACGGGGGGCAGGGCAATGACCGGGGCTCGGACGCGCGCCTGGGACGACGACGGCCTCGATGACCGAGTGCCGTTCCTGCCCGTTTGGAAAGAGTTATGTGATTGGCAGGTCGTCGTACCAAGGAGCTGCCGCGTCGTCGCCGTACGCCGCGATCTGCTGCGCCGGATCATAGGGGGCACGCACTCTCCGTGAGCTGCCGTCACCGCACGCCGCCCTGTGGCGGCAGGCGTCAGCGAGACGGCCCGGCTGCGTGCGGACCCCGGCGACACTCCGTCATGGAGCTCATCGACGCCCAGGTCCCGGTTCCCGGCCCGCTGAAGGCCCTGCTCTCCGAGACACCCGCACTGCTGCACAACAAGAACCGGCTCGATGGCGGCCAGTGCCCAGATACGCCTGCGCATGGCGCTCTCCAGCGGCTACACGGCCGTGGAAGCCCCTGCGCCAGGCGTTGCACCTCCGCGAGGCGGACAGCGTGCAAGAGGGGCCGCCGGCTGTAGTCGGTGAACGCCGAAGGGCGGTCACCCCCAACCGGGGATGACCGCCCTTCGCGTACTGCCTACTACCGCTTACTGGTTGTACGGACCGTAGTCGTAGTCCTCCAGCGGAACGGCCTGGCCGGAGCCCGTGCCGAACGGCGAGTAGTCGATGTCGTCGTAGCCGACGGCCGAGTACATCGCGGCCTTGGCCTCCTCGGTCGGCTCGACCCGGATGTTGCGGTAGCGGGACAGACCCGTACCGGCCGGGATGAGCTTACCGATGATGACGTTCTCCTTGAGGCCGATCAGGGAGTCGGACTTGGCGTTGATCGCCGCGTCCGTCAGAACCCTGGTCGTCTCCTGGAAGGACGCCGCCGACAGCCACGACTCGGTCGCCAGCGAGGCCTTGGTGATACCCATCAGCTGCGGACGGCCGGAGGCCGGGTGGCCGCCTTCCTGGACCACACGACGGTTCTCGGTCTCGAACTTCGAACGCTCGACCAGCTCGCCGGGCAGCAGCTCCGCGTCGCCCGACTCGATGATCGTCACACGGCGCAGCATCTGCCGGATGATGATCTCGATGTGCTTGTCGTGGATCGACACACCCTGCGAGTTGTAGACCTTCTGGACTTCGCCGACCAGGTGGACCTGGACCGCGCGCTGACCGAGGATCCGCAGCACGTCGTGCGGGTTGGTGGCACCCACGGTGAGCTTCTGGCCCACCTCGACGTGGTCGCCCTCGCCCACCAGCAGACGGGCACGCTTCGAGATCGGGAACGCCGTCTCGTCGCTGCCGTCGTCCGGGGTGACGACGATCTTCTTGGTCTTCTCGGTCTCCTCGATCCGGATCCGGCCGGAGGCCTCCGAGATCGGGGCGACACCCTTCGGCGTACGAGCCTCGAAGAGCTCGACGACACGGGGCAGACCCTGGGTGATGTCGTCACCGGCCACACCACCGGTGTGGAAGGTACGCATCGTCAGCTGCGTGCCGGGCTCACCGATGGACTGGGCGGCGATGATGCCGACCGCCTCACCGATGTCGACCAGCTTGCCGGTGGCCAGCGAACGGCCGTAGCACATGGCGCAGGTACCGACGGCGGACTCGCAGGTCAGGACCGAGCGGGTCTTGACCTCCTCGATGCCGTGCTTGACGAGCTCGTCGATGAGGACGTCGCCGAGGTCGGTGTTGGCCGGGGCCAGCACCTTGCCGTCAACGGTGATGTCCTCGGCCAGCGCACGTGCGTACACGCTGGTCTCGACGTTCTCCGCCTTGCGCAGCACACCGTCCGCGCCGCGCTCCGCGATGTGCAGCTTGAGGCCACGGTCGGTGCCGCAGTCCTCCTCGCGGATGATGACGTCCTGCGAGACGTCCACCAGACGACGGGTCAGGTAACCCGAGTCGGCGGTACGCAGGGCGGTGTCCGCCAGACCCTTACGGGCACCGTGCGTGGAGATGAAGTACTCCAGCACGGACAGACCCTCACGGAACGACGCCTTGATCGGACGCGGGATCGTCTCGTTCTTCGCGTTCGACACCAGACCACGCATACCGGCGATCTGACGCATCTGCATCATGTTTCCTCGGGCACCCGAGTCAACCATCATGAAGATGGGGTTCGTCTTCGGGAAGTTCGCGTTCATCGCCTCGGCAACCTCGTTGGTCGCCTTGGTCCAGATCGCGATGAGTTCCTGCGTGCGCTCGTCCTTGGTGATCAGACCGCGCTCGTACTGCTTCTGGACCTTCTCGTCCTGCGCCTCGTAGCCCTTGACGATCTCCTTCTTCGCCTCGGGAACGACGATGTCGGAGATGGCCACGGTGACGCCGGAGCGGGTCGCCCAGAAGAAGCCGGCCGCCTTCAGGTTGTCGAGCGTCGCCGCCACGATGACCTTGGGGTAGCGCTCGGCGAGGTCGTTGACGATCTCGGAGAGCTGCTTCTTGCCGACCTCGTAGTCGACGAACGGGTAGTCCTCGGGCAGCAGCTCGTTGAAGAGCGCGCGGCCCAGCGTCGTACGGAGGCGGAAGGTGTCACCCTGCTGCCACTCCGGCTCGCCCTCCTCGCGCGCCGGCGGAGTCCAGCCACGCGGCGGGATGGTGCCCACCGGGAAGCGGATGTCCACGGGCGACTGCAGCGAGAGCTCGCCGGCGTCGAACGCCATGATCGCCTCGGCGACGGACGCGAAGGAGCGCTCCCCGCCCTTGACGTTGCGCAGCTCACCGTCGGTGGTCAGGAAGAACAGACCGAGGACCATGTCCTGGGTCGGCATCGTGACCGGGCGACCGTCGGCGGGCTTGAGGATGTTGTTCGAGGACAGCATCAGGATGCGGGCCTCGGCCTGCGCCTCCGCGGACAGCGGCAGGTGCACGGCCATCTGGTCACCGTCGAAGTCCGCGTTGAACGCGGTGCAGACGAGCGGGTGGATCTGGATGGCCTTGCCCTCGACCAGCTGCGGCTCGAAGGCCTGGATGCCGAGGCGGTGCAGCGTGGGCGCACGGTTCAGCAGAACCGGGTGCTCCGCGATGACCTCTTCCAGCACGTCGTACACGACCGTGCGGCCGCGCTCGACCATCCGCTTGGCGCTCTTGATGTTCTGCGCGTGGTTCAGGTCGACCAGGCGCTTCATCACGAACGGCTTGAAGAGCTCCAGCGCCATGGCCTTGGGCAGACCACACTGGTGCAGCTTCAGCTGCGGACCGACGACGATCACGGAACGCGCGGAGTAGTCCACACGCTTACCGAGCAGGTTCTGACGGAAACGACCCTGCTTGCCCTTGAGCATGTCGCTCAGGGACTTCAGCGGGCGGTTACCCGGACCGGTGACCGGACGGCCACGACGGCCGTTGTCGAACAGCGCGTCAACAGCCTCCTGAAGCATGCGCTTCTCGTTGTTCACGATGATCTCGGGCGCACCGAGGTCGAGAAGTCGCTTCAGACGGTTGTTGCGGTTGATCACACGGCGGTACAGGTCGTTCAGGTCGGAGGTCGCGAAGCGGCCACCGTCCAGCTGCACCATCGGACGCAGGTCCGGCGGGATGACCGGGACGCAGTCGAGGACCATGCCCTTGGGGCTGTTGGAGGTCTGCAGGAAGGCAGACACGACCTTCAGCCGCTTCAGCGCACGGGTCTTCTTCTGACCCTTGCCGGTACGGATGATCTCGCGAAGCCGCTCGGCCTCTTCATCCAGGTCGAAGGACTCCAGGCGCTTCTGCAGCGCCGCGGCACCCATCGAACCGTCGAAGTACGTGCCGAAGCGGTCACGCAGCTCGCGGTAGAGGAGCTCGTCGCCCTCCAGGTCCTGGACCTTGAGGTTCTTGAACCGGGTCCACACCTCGTCGAGACGGTCGATCTCGCGCTGCGCACGGTCACGCAGCTGCTTCATCTCACGCTCGGCACCTTCGCGCACCTTGCGGCGTACGTCGGCCTTGGCGCCCTCGGCCTCCAGCTCGGCCAGGTCGGTCTCGAGCTTCTTGGCGCGGGCCTCGAGGTCGGCGTCGCGACGGTTCTCGACCTGCTGACGCTCGACGGAGACGTGCGCCTCCAGCGAGGGCAGGTCACGCGTGCGGCGCTCCTCGTCGACGTACGTGATCATGTACGCCGCGAAGTAGATGACCTTCTCGAGGTCCTTCGGGGCAAGGTCGAGCAGGTAGCCGAGACGCGACGGAACGCCCTTGAAGTACCAGATGTGGGTGACGGGAGCGGCCAGCTCGATGTGGCCCATCCGCTCACGACGCACCTTGGCGCGAGTGACCTCGACGCCACAGCGCTCACAGATGATGCCCTTGAAGCGGACACGCTTGTACTTGCCGCAGTAGCACTCCCAGTCCCGGGTCGGACCGAAGATCTTCTCGCAGAAGAGTCCGTCCTTTTCGGGCTTGAGGGTGCGGTAGTTGATGGTCTCGGGCTTCTTGACCTCGCCGTGGCTCCACTGACGGATGTCGTCAGCGGTGGCCAGACCGATCCGGAGCTCATCGAAGAAGTTGACGTCGAGCACTATGCGTCAATCCCTCTCAGGGTTGTAAGTCTTAGGGGTCTGATACGGGGGTCCTGGGGCCGGCGGCCTTCTGGTGAAGGCCGCCGAACTCCCGTCAGACCTCTTCGACGCTGCTCGGCTCGCGCCGGGACAGGTCGATGCCGAGCTCCTCCGCTGCGCGGAAGACGTCCTCGTCGGTGTCACGCATTTCGATGGACATACCGTCGCTGGACAGCACCTCCACGTTGAGGCAGAGAGACTGCATCTCCTTGATGAGCACCTTGAAGGACTCGGGGATGCCGGGCTCGGGGATGTTCTCGCCCTTGACGATGGCCTCGTAGACCTTCACGCGGCCGGTGACGTCGTCGGACTTGATGGTCAGCAGCTCCTGGAGGGCGTACGCGGCGCCATAAGCCTCAAGCGCCCACACCTCCATCTCGCCGAAGCGCTGGCCACCGAACTGGGCCTTACCACCCAGCGGCTGCTGGGTGATCATCGAGTACGGACCGGTCGAACGCGCGTGCAGCTTGTCGTCGACCAGGTGGTGCAGCTTCAGGATGTACATGTAGCCGACCGAGATCGGCTCCGGGAACGGCTCGCCGGAGCGGCCGTCGAACAGCGGCGCCTTACCGGTCGGGAGCACCATGCGCTCGCCGTCGCGGTTCGGAATCGTGTGCTGCAGCAGACCCGCGAGCTCGTCCTCACGCGCACCGTCGAAGACGGGGGTGGCGACGTTGGTGCCCGGGGCGACCTGGTCGGCCTCGATGGCCTGCAGGCGCTGCGCCCAGTCGTCCGCGAGGCCGGAGACGTCCCAGCCGCGGCTGGCGAGCCAGCCGAGGTGGATCTCCAGAACCTGTCCCGGGTTCATTCGGGACGGGACACCCAGCGGGTTGAGGATGATGTCGACCGGGGTGCCGTCCTCCAGGAACGGCATGTCCTCGATCGGCAGGATCTTCGAGATGACACCCTTGTTGCCGTGGCGGCCGGCGAGCTTGTCACCGTCCGTGATCTTGCGCTTCTGCGCCACGTAGACACGAACCAGCTGGTTCACGCCCGGCGGCAGCTCGTCGCCCTCTTCACGGTCGAAGACGCGGACGCCGATGACCTTGCCGATCTCACCGTGCGGCACCTTCAGCGAGGTGTCGCGCACCTCGCGCGCCTTCTCACCGAAGATCGCGCGGAGCAGGCGCTCCTCGGGGGTCAGCTCGGTCTCACCCTTGGGCGTGACCTTGCCGACCAGGATGTCGCCGGCGACGACCTCGGCACCGATGCGGATGATGCCGCGCTCGTCGAGGTCGGCGAGGACCTCCTCGGAGACGTTCGGGATGTCCCGGGTGATCTCCTCGGGGCCGAGCTTGGTGTCACGGGCGTCGACCTCGTGCTCCTCGATGTGGATCGAGGAGAGGACGTCGTCCTGCACGAGGCGCTGCGACAGGATGATCGCGTCCTCGTAGTTGTGACCCTCCCACGGCATGAACGCCACGAGCAGGTTCTTGCCGAGCGCCATCTCGCCGTTCTCGGTCGCCGGACCGTCGGCCAGAACCTGACCGGCGACGACCCGGGCGCCCTCGTCCACGACAACCTTCTGGTTGACGGAGGTGCCCTGGTTCGAGCGGGAGAACTTGTGCAGGCGGTACGTGGTGTACGTACCGTCGTCGTTGGCGGTGGTGACGTAGTCCGCGGAGACCTCCTGGACCACACCGTCCTTCTCCGACTTCAGGACGTCACCGGCGTCGACCGCACAGCGGTACTCCATGCCGGTGCCGACCAGCGGCGCCTCGGACTTGATGAGCGGAACGGCCTGACGCATCATGTTCGCGCCCATGAGGGCACGGTTGGCGTCGTCGTGCTCCAGGAACGGGATCATCGCGGTCGCGACCGACACCATCTGGCGCGGCGAGACGTCCATGTAGTCGACGTCCTCACCGGGGACGTAGTCGACCTCTCCGCCACGACGGCGGACCAGGACGCGGGACTCCTCGAAGCGGAGCTCGTCCGTCAGCGGCGCATTGGCCTGCGCGATGACGAACCGGTCCTCTTCGTCGGCCGTCAGGTAGTCGACCTCGTCGGTGACGACACCGCCGGTGACCTTGCGGTACGGGGTCTCGACGAAACCGAACGCGTTGACCCGGCCGTACGAGGCGAGCGAGCCGATCAGACCGATGTTCGGGCCTTCAGGGGTCTCGATCGGGCACATGCGGCCGTAGTGCGACGGGTGCACGTCACGGACCTCGAAGCCGGCCCGCTCACGGGAGAGACCACCCGGGCCAAGAGCCGACAGACGGCGCTTGTGGGTGAGACCCGACAGCGGGTTGTTCTGGTCCATGAACTGCGACAGCTGGCTGGTGCCGAAGAACTCCTTGATGGAGGCGACGACCGGCCGGATGTTGATCAGGGTCTGCGGCGTGATCGCCTCGACGTCCTGAGTCGTCATGCGCTCGCGGACGACGCGCTCCATACGAGCCAGACCCGTGCGGACCTGGTTCTGGATGAGCTCGCCGACGTTGCGCAGACGACGGTTGCCGAAGTGGTCGATGTCGTCGGTCTCGACGACGATCGAGGTGCCGTTGTCGCCAACGGTCTCGGTCTCACCGGCGTGCAGCTTCACCAGGTACTTGATCGACGAGATGATGTCCTCGACGGTCAGGATCCCGGCGTCCAGCGGGGCTTCGCCGCCCAGCTTCTTGTTGACCTTGTAGCGGCCGACCTTGGCGAGGTCGTAGCGCTTCGGGTTGAAGTAGAGGTTCTCGAGCAGCGTCTGCGCGGCCTCACGGGTCGGGGGCTCGCCCGGACGCAGCTTGCGGTAGATGTCGAGCAGCGCGTCGTCCTGGCCCTGGGTGTGGTCCTTCTCCAGGGTGGCGCGCATGGACTCGTACTCGCCGAACTCCTCGAGGATCTGCTCGGTCGTCCAACCGAGAGCCTTCAGGAGAACGGTGACGGACTGCTTGCGCTTGCGGTCGATGCGGACACCGACCATGTCGCGCTTGTCGATCTCCATCTCCAGCCAGGCACCCCGGGACGGGATGACCTTCGCGGAGAAGATGTCCTTGTCGGACGTCTTGTCGATGGAGGAGTCGAAGTAGACACCCGGCGAGCGGACCAGCTGGGACACCACGACACGCTCGGTGCCGTTGATGACGAAGGTGCCCTTGTTGGTCATGAGCGGGAAGTCGCCCATGAAGACCGTCTGGGACTTGATCTCGCCGGTCTCGTTGTTGGTGAACTCGGCGGTGACGAAGAGCGGCGCCGAGTACGTGAAGTCGCGCTCCTTGCACTCGTCGATGGAGTTCTTCGGGGGCTCGAAGCGGTGGTCACGGAACGTCAGGGACATCGACCCGGAGAAGTCCTCGATCGGGGAGATCTCCTCGAAGATCTCCTCCAGACCGGACTTCGTGGGGACATCCTGTCCGCTGTCCAAAGCCGCCTCGACACGAGCCTTCCACGCGGCGTTGCCGAGCAGCCAGTCGAAGCTCTCGGTTTGCAGCGCAAGAAGGTTCGGAACCTCGAGGGGCTCCTTGATCTTTGCAAAGGAGATGCGCAGCGGGGCGGTGCTGGCGCCGTTGTTCGTATTCGCGGTCGAGGCAGTGCGCGAGGCGGCCAAGAGGGGGTCCTTCCGAGGGCTCGGACTCACTACGCGCGTACCGGTCCCCAGCAGGGGCACAGAGACAGGTCGTTCCCGATCGGCCCAAGAAGGCCAGTTCAGGGATGTTCCAATCGTCGGTGCTCAAGCGAGGGCATGCCCCTGGTGACGGGCAGGAGGCAGCTAACAGGCAGCGCAAAGGGTCAGTGTAGCCAGTCGGCCCACTGATGTCCAGTCCCGGTTTTTTGAGACCCTCGTTGTTCTCAACACCTGCGGCAAGCCACGCCCTCAATGCACATCGATACTGCCCTCTTCGCCACCGATCCATGCCTCGGATCCGGATCGTTGTGACGACGCGTCCTGAGAATTGCGCGCTGCGTGCTGTTCGTCAAGGCCCCCCATGCCCAAAGCAAGTGCCGCGATCGTCACGTGCAACCTGTCTTGCAGCCCGTCTTGCAGCCCGTCACGGGCGCGGCCGGAGGCACAACGAAGATCACCATACTCGCCGCGACCGACAGCGCAAGACAGCCGCTACGGGGACCCCTGGAACGCCGAAGAGCGACCACCCAGTTGGGTGATCGCTCCTCAGTGCGTCAGCGTTACAGCGCTTCCTGGCGTCCGCGTTACGGCGCTACGTGAGCGGCTGTGTGCGGCGCCGCGTGAGCGGCTGCGTCGGCACGCGTGAGTCCGTACCGGACCGTGAAAGTCCGTACTGGACCACGAGGGGCTCCACGGTCCGCTGAGAGTCCGTGGGAGCCCACGAGGGCCCTTGCGGGACCCTCGAGGTGTTACTTGACCTCGACGGAGGCGCCGGCGCCCTTGAGGGACTCAGCAGCCTTCTCGGCGGCCTCCTTGGCGACCTTCTCGAGGACCGGCTTCGGAGCGCCGTCCACGAGGTCCTTGGCCTCCTTCAGGCCCAGCGAGGTCAGCTCACGCACGACCTTGATGACCTGGATCTTCTTGTCGCCGGCACCCGTGAGGATGACGTCGAACTCGTCCTGCTCGGCCTCGGCCTCAACGGCGGCGGCGGGACCGGCGGGGCCGGCAACGGCGACCGCGGCGGCGGCGGTGACGTCGAACTTCTCCTCGAACGCCTTCACGAACTCGGAGAGCTCGATGAGGGTCATGTCCTCGAACTGCGCGAGCAGGTCTTCCTGGCTGAGCTTCGCCATGATGGGCGATCCTTCCACTTATTCGGCTGGTGCCGGATGTACTGGTGAGGCGGGCGTACTTTCGGCCCGCTACGACCGTTCGCCTAGGCGGCGACGGTCAATGCGCGAGCCGAATTACTCGGCACCGCCCTGCTCGGCCTGCTTGGCACGGAGCGCGTCCACGGTGCGGACGAGCTTCGAGGGAAGCGCCTGGAAGAGCGAAGCAGCCTGAGACTGCTTGCCCTTGAAGGCACCCGCCAGCTTGCTGAGCAGAACCTCGCGGGACTCGAGGTCCGCAAGCTTCTTGATCTCGTCGGCGGACAGCGCCTTGCCGTCAAGGACACCGCCCTTGATGACGAGGTTGGGGTTGTCCTTGGCGAAGTCACGAAGACCCTTCGCCGACACCACCGGGTCACCGGTGATGAAGGCGACCGCCGTCGGACCGTTGAACAGGTCGTCGAGCGTAGAGATCCCGGCCTCGTTGGCCGCAATCTTGGTCAGCGTGTTCTTCACCACGGCGTACTGGGCGTCTTCACCGAGCGAACGACGCAGCGTCTTGAGCTGCGCCACGGTGAGACCCCGGTACTCGGTCAGCACAGCGGCGTTCGAGCTGCGGAACTGGTCCGCGAGCTCGGCTACCGCGGCAGCCTTGTCGGGCCTTGCCATAGAGCGTCGGCCTCCTTCCGGGTGATGAGGACCGCTCAGAAGGGGCTGGGGAAAACGAAACGCCCCGGCGCAGGCGCACGGGGCGTAGCTCCACCGAAACATTCGCGAGCTTCACAAGCGAATTCCGGGAGCACATCCACAGTCACCTACGCGGGTCGTCCGCAGTGTCAGCGGATCCTTCGGCCACCTTGCCCTCTTGCGAGCGCAAGGCAACGACCAGCGGTCTTTGGCTTCTGGAGAACAGTACGTGAAGGGGTTGCTGTCAAGCAAATCCGCTCGGCAGCGCCCCGGCTCAGCCCTGCTGGGCTTCCTTCATCATCTCGGCGAGGTCGACCGTGTCCTTGGCGGGCGGGGCCTTGACCGTCACCGGCTGGTTGAAGTCGAGGAAGGTCATGGTCACGTCGAACTTGCCCTTGTCGGCGTCCGCGCGCATCCGGAACTGCTTGGTGTGGTCGTCCTCGTCGATCCACATGTCCATCGTCATCTTGTCGGCGCCCATGTCCTCGTACTGCTTGAGGCTCTTCTCGCGCTTCTCCCGCGTCGCCTTGTCCTCGCTCTTGAGGTCGGCGCGCAGGTCGTCGAGAGTGACCGTCCCCTTGTAGTGCGTGGTCTGGACACCGTCGACCTTCTCGGTGCCGACCTTCTTCACGTCCTTGGAGCCGGTCAGGAAGGTGGACTCCTGGGTCGGGTCCTGGTTGGCCTGGTCCGAGAGCCCGCCGGCGCCGAGACCCGCGGAGGCGCCATCGGTCATCGCGGAGACGTCGAACTTCATCCAGCTCTTGCCGTCCATCTCCTTGGCGGCGGCCGCACCCCCGCCCATGTACATCGCCCCGTCGACGAGCCGAATCTCCACCTTGCCGTCGGCGCCCTGATCGAGGGCCGTCATCTTCATGCTCATGGCCAGCGGCTTCATGGCCATCGACGCCTCGGCCTCGACACGGCCCGACTCCGGGACCGTGCCGGCCATCCGGTAGCTGAGGGACGTGATGTCCTCAGTGTTCTTCGCCGCCTTCGCGACGGCCGCGGCGGGCGTCATGTTCGGCGAGTCGTCCGCGCTCTTCGAACAGGCGACCACGCCTCCGCCCAGCGCCAGCGCGGCGATCGCGACCCCCGTCGTCCCACGTCGCACAGAACCACGCACGGAACCACTCACAGAAACCTTCAAGATCCCCCCCAGGGAACAGATGAACTATGCACAGACATTCGTGAGCCTAGCCCAGGGAGGTTCGAGTGGTCTCCCGAATTCTTTGGAGTCTCTTGGGTTCCTCGGGGTCCCCTGGGTTCCTCGGGGGTCCCCTCGGTTCTTCAGGGCCCCTGAGTTCATCGGGGCCTCGGAAGCCTCAGCTGGTGGCGCCCTGCAACTTCAACAGGTCCTTGAAGTCGGCGGTGTCGCTCGCCGGAGGCTCCGCGGCGGAGACCTTCACGCCGTAGTCGCTGTAGTACGCCGTCGAGGACATCGTGCCGCTGGACAGCTCGCCCTTCTCGACCTTCTTGACGAGCAGGTCGTCGTCGTTGACCCAGATGTCGACCCGCTCCGTGCTGACGCCGGCCTGGGTGAGCTGCTCCTTGAGGTCGGCGAGCTGACTCTCAGTCAGGTTGGAGTTCTTGGTCGCCATGTCCGCGACGTTCACCGTGCCCGAGTAGTGCGTGGTGTTCTCGCCGCGCACTGTCTCCTCGCCGACCTTCTTCACGTCGCCGGAGGCCAACAGGAGCTTCACCGACTGGTTCGGCGTGGTGTTCTGCATCTGGTCCTTGAGATACGCGCCGGAGCCGCCGCCGAGCTCCGCCAGGTCGTCGTACGCGTACTTGATCCAGTGCTTGCCGCCCACCTGCTCGGCGAACGTGTCGCTCATCCTCGCGTAGTAGGCGTCGGACAGATAGCGGGCCTGCATGGAGGTGCTGCCCGTCTTGCGCATCGTCTCGGCCAGCGTGCCGCCGGTGTACGTGATGGTCATGGTGCCGGTGAGGCCGTCGGCCCAGCCCATGACGCCGTCCGCCTCCATGGACATCAGGGTGCCCATGGTCGTCGTGGACTCGACCTTGGCGGAGTCCGCGCCGTCGGTGGACTTCTCGACGGAGCGAAGGGCGGCTATCGGGCTGAACTGGGTCGTGCCCTTACGGGCCGCCTTGTCGTCGCCGGAGCTCCCGGAGGAATCCGAGGAGCAGGCGGACACTCCCGTCAGCGCGCTCACCAGCACGATCGACAGGGTCACGCGGCGCACGGTCGTGCTCTTCATTCGTCCCACCCCTATGCGAATCCTGAGGGCTGCACGCTAGCGCAGCCCACTGACACACGTATCCGGATTTTGTGTCCCGGAACCCCCGGCGGCGGCCTCTCGAAGGTCTCCGGAAACATCTCCGGAAATGGGGACGGGCCCCGCACCTCGAAAGGTTGCGGGGCCCGTGCCAAGAACGCGTATGCGACGCGGCCTGCGGTGAGCGGGAGGCTCAGACGGCGGCCGGGTCCTCCTCGACGAGGAGGTTGCGGGTGCGGTTCGGGTCGACCGGAACGCCGGGGCCGATCGTGGTGCTGATCGCGGCCTTCTTGATGTAGCGACCCTTGGCGGCCGACGGCTTCAGACGAAGGATCTCGTCCAGCGCGGCGCCGTAGTTCTCCACCAGCTTGGTCTCGTCGAACGAGGTCTTGCCGATGATGAAGTGCAGGTTCGAGTGCTTGTCGACGCGGAACTCGATCTTGCCGCCCTTGATCTCGGTCACGGCCTTGGCCACGTCCGGGGTCACGGTGCCGGTCTTCGGGTTCGGCATCAGACCACGCGGGCCGAGGACGCGGCCGAGGCGGCCGACCTTGCCCATGAGGTCCGGGGTGGCGACGACGGCGTCGAAGTCCAGACGGCCCTTCGACACCTCGTCGATGAGCTCGTCGGAGCCGACGATGTCGGCGCCCGCGGCGAGTGCGGCCTCGGCACGGTCACCGGTCGCGAAGACCAGGACCCGGGCGGTCTTACCGGTGCCGTGCGGGAGGTTCACGGTGCCACGGACCATCTGGTCGGCCTTGCGCGGGTCGACACCCAGGCGGAAGGCGACCTCGACGGTGCCGTCGAACTTCGAGGTGGAGGTCTCCTTGGCGAGACGGACGGCCTCGAGCGGGGCGTAGAGCTTCTCCCGGTCGATCTTGGCGTCCGCAGCGCGGAGAGACTTGCTGCGCTTGCTCACTACTGCTCCTGTGTGTTCTGAGGAGTCGTGGTACGGACCGAGCAGGCCCTGCCACGTGCGGCCGAAGCCGCATGGTTCCTACGAAGGTGGGTGTCAGCCCTCGACCGTGATGCCCATGGAACGGGCGGTGCCGGCGATGATCTTCGACGCGGCGTCAAGGTCGTTGGCGTTGAGGTCGGGCATCTTGGTGGTGGCGATCTCGCGGACCTGCGCCTGGGTGATCTTGGCGACCTTGGTCTTGTGCGGCTCGCCGGAGCCCTTTTCGACACCCGCGGCCTTGAGGATCATCTTGGCGGCCGGCGGCGTCTTGGTGACAAAGGTGAAGGAGCGGTCTTCGTAGACCGTGATCTCCACCGGGATGACCCAACCGCGCTGCGACTCGGTCGCGGCGTTGTAGGCCTTGCAGAACTCCATGATGTTGACGCCGTGCTGGCCCAGCGCGGGGCCGACCGGCGGAGCCGGGTTGGCGGCGCCGGCCTGGATCTGGAGCTTGATAAGCCCCGTGACCTTCTTCTTCTTGGGAGGCATTCCGGGTCCTCTTTCGTTTTCGCCTTCCTACGTCCGAGTTGCCCCAGACGGCTGCCTTCAGCCGAACCAATGATCCGGATGGAGGCATACCGCACAACGATAACGGGTATCCCTGCGCGGCCAAAAACCGAGCAGGTCAGACCGGCTACGAGAGCCTGCCTGACCTGTTCGGAAGACTTACGTCCAGAAGGTGCTAGTTCTTCTGGATCTGGTCGAAGGACAGCTCGACCGGCGTCTCGCGGCCGAAGATCTCCACCAGGCCCTTGACCTTCTTGGAGTCGGCGTTGATCTCGTTGATGGTCGCCTGCAGCGTGGCGAACGGGCCGTCGGTGACGGTGACCGAGTCGCCGACCTCGAAGTCCAGCACCTGGACCTCGACCTTGCGCTGCGGAGCGGGCTTGCCCTCGGCCTCGGCGGCCTCACGGGCGGCCTTCTCCTCGGCCTCCGGGGCGAGCATCTTGACGATCTCGTCCAGGGTCAGCGGGTACGGGTCGTAGGCGTTGCCCACAAAGCCGGTGACGCCGGGGGTGTTGCGGACGACGCCCCAGGACTCGTTCGTCAGGTCCATACGGACCAGGACGTAGCCCGGGAGCTTGTTCTGCTTGATCGTCTTGCGCTCGCCGTTCTTGATCTGCGCGACCTCTTCCTGCGGCACCTCGGCCTGGAAGATGAAGTCCTCGACGTTCAGCGAGACGGCACGCTGCTCGAGGTTGGTCTTCACGCGGTTCTCGTAACCGGCGTACGTGTGGATGACGTACCACTCGCCGGGGAGCGTGCGCAGCTCCTCGCGCAGGGCGGTGACGGGGTCGACGGGCTCGGCCTCTTCTTCGGCCTCTGCCTCGTCGGCGTCCTCGGCCTCGACGTCCTCGACGGCGAGGGCCTCCTCGGAGACGTCCTCGTCCTCGACGTCCTCACCGGACTCGTCCTCGACGTGCAGGGCCGCTTCCTCGGCGGGCTCGCCGGCGGCAGCGTCGGCAGCCTCGACCTCGTCCTCGACGTCCGCGCCCTCGACGATGTCGAGCTCGTCGTCAACGGACTCGACCGACTCGATGGCGTCGTTCAGGTTCGGGTCAGACACGGTGGCTGCTTCTTCCTGGATACATGGGGGTGGAACACGCGAAAGGGGCGCCGGTGACGGCGCCCTTCGCTCTTGGCTCAGCCAAAGACGTACTTGGCGGCGTGGTCGAGTCCATAGTCAATCACGGTGACCAGACCGATCATGATGACGACGAAGACAATCACCACTGTGGTGTACGTCGTCAACTGGTTGCGAGTCGGCCAGACGACCTTGCGGAGTTCCGCGACGATCTGGCGGTAGAAGGTGGCAAGGCGCTTCAGCGGGCCCTTCTTGGCACGCTTACCGCCCTTGCGGGCCTTCTTATTGGACTCGGGCGCCTCGGCATCAGGCATGTCGATGGAGCCCACGGCGTCCGTCACTCGTCCTCACCTGATTCCGGGTCGTGGCCGTGCCGCGCCCGGTTGAGCCGCACGGCGGTGCATTGCAGTACGTACATGCGCACACTTCCTGGCGAAGGAGTGTGTAGCAGGGCCGGAGGGACTTGAACCCCCAACCGCTGGTTTTGGAGACCAGTGCTCTACCAATTGAGCTACGACCCTTTGATTTCCCCCAACGTACCGCATCCATCCGAGTGCTTGGCGTGCATCGGGTGAGTGCGGCCTGTGAGGGCCAACGAGGTGAGAGTGTACGTGGTCCGGGGCCGGTCGTCGAACAGAAAGTGTCCGTACGGGCCTTGTCCGCCGAAGATCGACCGGCGGGAGGTCGGGATCCGGACGGTTGTTCTCTTGTTGTTCAGTCTGTGAAACCCGCGTGCCGGGGGAGTTTCCAGTCTGAAACGATGGGCCCCATGAGCGCTGCAATCCCTCCCACCGAGCGCCGGGTCTCCGCCCGAGTCGGCGCGATCTCCGAGTCCGCCACCCTCGCCGTGGACGCCAAGGCCAAGGCCCTCAAGGCCGCTGGGCGTCCGGTGATCGGCTTCGGCGCCGGTGAGCCCGACTTCCCGACCCCGGACTACATCGTCGACGCCGCCATCGAGGCGTGCAAGAACCCGAAGTACCACCGCTACACCCCGGCCGGCGGCCTTCCCGAGCTGAAGGCCGCGATCGCCGCGAAGACCCTGCGCGACTCCGGCTACGAGGTGGAGGCCGCCCAGGTCCTGGTCACCAACGGCGGCAAGCAGGCCATCTACGAGGCCTTCGCCGCGATCCTCGACCCGGGCGACGAGGTCATCGTCCCGGCGCCGTACTGGACGACGTACCCGGAGTCGATCCGCCTCGCCGGCGGTGTCCCCGTGGACGTCGTCGCCGACGAGACCACCGGCTACCGCGTCTCGGTCGAGCAGCTGGAGGCGGCCCGCACCGAGAACACCAAGGTGCTGCTCTTCGTCTCCCCGTCCAACCCGACGGGCGCGGTCTACACCCGCGAGCAGATCGAGGAGATCGGCCGCTGGGCCGCCGAGAAGGGCCTGTGGGTCCTGACGGACGAGATCTACGAGCACCTGGTCTACGGCGACGCAGAATTCCACTCCCTGCCGGTGGTCGTGCCCGAGCTGGCCGACAAGTGCATCGTCGTCAACGGCGTCGCCAAGACGTACGCGATGACCGGCTGGCGGGTGGGCTGGGTCATCGGCCCGAAGGACGTCGTCAAGGCCGCGACCAACCTGCAGTCGCACGCCACGTCGAACGTGTCCAACGTCGCCCAGGTGGCCGCGCTCGCCGCTGTCTCCGGCGACCTGACGGCCGTCACGAAGATGCGCGAGGCCTTCGACCGCCGCCGCAAGACGATCGTGCGGATGCTCAACGAGATCGACGGCGTGCTCTGCCCCGAGCCCGAGGGCGCCTTCTACGCGTACCCCTCGGTCAAGGCCCTCCTCGGCAAGGAGATCCGCGGCAAGCGCCCCCAGGACACGGTCGAGCTGGCCGCGCTCATCCTGGAGGAGGCCGAGGTCGCGGTGGTCCCGGGCGAGGCCTTCGGCACGCCGGGGTACCTGCGCCTGTCGTACGCCCTGGGTGACGAGGATCTCGTCGAGGGCGTCAGCCGGATCCAGAAGCTGCTGGCCGAGGCGCAGGACTGACGTTGTCGTATGTCCCAGGGGTACGCCCCTGAGGGCGCCGATTCCCTTTTCGTGCTCCACGCGCGTGTGCGGGCCGTTTCCCTTCGGGGAGGCGGCCCGCTTCTTCGTGCGAGCAAGGCCACTAACGGGGAAAGCGCTACCGAAACGGCGGGAACGTACGGCAGGATCCTGGAATGGAGCGCGTACGTGATCTCTCTGAACTGCCGAAAGCCCATCTGCACCTGCACTTCACCGGTTCGATGCGGCCGACGACGCTGCTGGAGCTGGCCGACAAGTATGGCGTCCGGCTGCCCGAAGCGCTGACCGACGCGCTGACCAGCGGGGAGCCGCCAAGGCTGCGGGCGACCGACGAGCGCGGCTGGTTCCGCTTCCAGCGGCTGTACGACGCGGCGCGCTCGTGCCTGAGAGCACCCGAGGACATCCGGCGCCTGGTCCGCGAGGCCGCCGAGGAGGACCTGAGGGACGGCTCCGGCTGGCTGGAGATCCAGGTCGACCCGACGTCGTACGCGCCGCGCCTGGGCGGGCTCATCCCGGCGCTGGAAGTCATCCTGGACGCGGTGGACTCGGCCGTGCGGGAGACCGGGCTCGGCATGCGGGTCCTGGTGGCCGCGAATCGCATGAAGCACCCGCTGGACGCGCGCACCCTGGCCCGGCTCGCCGTGCGCTACGCGGACCGGGGCATCGTCGGCTTCGGCCTCTCGAACGACGAACGGCGCGGTATGGCGCGGGACTTCGACCGGGCCTTCGCGATCGCGCGTGAGGGCGGGCTGCTGGCCGCTCCGCACGGCGGCGAACTGACCGGCCCTGCGTCGGTCCGCGACTGCCTGGACGATCTGCACGCCTCGCGGATCGGGCACGGCGTGCGCGCGGCCGAGGACCCGCGGCTGATGAAGCGCCTCGCGGACCGCGGGATCACCTGCGAAGTGTGCCCGGCGTCGAACGTCGCCCTGGGGGTGTACGAGAAGCCGGAGGACGTCCCCTTGCGCACGCTCTTCGAAGCCGGGGTCCCGCTGGCCCTCGGCGCCGACGACCCGCTGCTGTTCGGCTCCCGCCTCGCCGCCCAGTACGAGTTCGCGCGCCGCCACCACGGCTTCACGGACGCCGAACTGGCCGAGCTGGCCCGCCAGTCGGTACGGGCCTCGGCGGCGACACCGGACGTCAAGAAGAAGCTGCTGTCCGGGGTCGACGACTGGCTGGCGGACCCGGTGGCCTGACGTGGCGGTGGGGCGGGTACGCCTGGCAGTCGATGTCCAGTTCGGTGCGGCGGACACCGTGCAGGAGTGTCCTGGCACGGGCGGCACAGGCCCGGCGAACGGGGGGCCAGGACGAGCGGCTGCACCACCCGGTACGCGCCTGGCCTGAACTCGGTCCCTCCCAGCCGCACACGGGGGTGCCCCATGGCCCCGGCGTGACCGTCACGAGGGCTCGTCGGCAACGGAGATTCCGCCCAGCAGGGTGCGCGCGATCGACGTGGCGAACTCGTCGACGGGCGGCGGCTTGCCCTGCTCCGTGGAGTCGTAGGCGAAGGCACGCTGGGCACAGGCGCCCAGCAGGAGCGAGGCGGCCGCGTAGGTGTCCACACCGGCTCGGACCCGGCCCGCGCCCTGTTCGGCGCGGAGATAGGCGTCCAGGCCCCGGATGGGCATGTGCGGGCCCCTGCCCATGGAGCGCATCGACTCCTCGTGGCGGCGCTTGAGCTGGGGTTCCGCGTACAAGGAAGCGGCGATCGGAAAACTCTGCTCATAGAAGAGGGCCGCCTGGCGCGCGATCTCCGTGAGGTTCTCCAGCAGAGTGCCCCGGCCAGGCTCGGCCGCGAGACTGGCCAGGAGCGGGGCCAGTTGCGGCAGGCGCTCCTTGAGCACGCTGACGAACAGCTCCTCCTTGCTCGGGAAGTACTTGTAGAGCGCCGCCTCGGAGCAGCCCGCCGCCCTGGCGATCTCCTTGGTCGTGGCGCGGGCGAGGCCGACGGTGAGCATGAGCTCGTGCGCCGCGTCGAGAATGCGGATCCGGGCCGGTTTCTGCTGCATGGGCCCCAAGGATTCCATGGCGGCTCCATTCAAGCTTGACGGGTGGGTGAGTACTTACCCACCCTAGGAGGGAACGTGGGTGAGTGAATACTCACCCACCCCGATCCCGCCCAAGGAGAGCCCGCCATGAAACTCACCGTCTTCGGTGCCACAGGAGGCATCGGCCAGGAGATCGTCCGCCAGTCGCTGGACTCCGGACACCAGGTCACGGCCGTCGTACGGGATCCGGCGCGGCTGACCGTCACGGGTCCGGGCCTGGAGGTGTTCCGCGCGGACCTCACGGACCCGCAGACGCTGCGCCCCGCGGTGGCGGGCCGGGACGCGGTCCTCTCCGGGCTCGGCGCCCGCAGCCGAAAGGAAGCCGGGGTGGCGACCCGGCTGACCCGTACGGTGCTGGGTGCCATGGAGGCGGAAGGGGCTCGGCGGCTGATCGTGGTGAGCGCGGCTCCGGTCGGCCCGGCCGCCGAGGGCGACGCGTTCGTCGACCGCGCCGCGCGAGGCCTGATCTCGGTGCTCCTGAAGGACGTCTACGCCGACCTGAAGGAAATGGAGGACGAGCTGGCCCGCAGCACGACGGACTGGACGGCCGTCCGCCCACCCCGGCTGCTGAACAGGCCGCTGACCGGCAAGTACCGCACGGTCGTCGGCAGTTCCCCGCTCAAGGGCCGGACGATCTCACGCGCCGATGTGGCGCACGCGATGCTGGCGATGATCGACGACCGGGGGACGGTCAAGCAGGGCGTGGGAGTCGCCTACTAGAGGACTCTCTGGAGGATCTCCAGAGGACCGAGAAGCTCCTGCCAGAGGGCTTCCACTAGAGCTCCACTCCCACGGTCACCGGCTCGTTGACCAGCGTGATCCCGAAGACTTCGCGCACGCCGACGACGACCTCGCGGGCCAGCGCGAGCAGGTCCTCGGTGGTTGCGTGGCCCCTATTGGTGAGGGCCAGCGTGTGCTTGGTGGAGATCCGGGCGGGCCCGCTGCCATAGCCCTTGGTGAAGCCCGACTTGTCGATCAACCAGGCCGCGGAGGTCTTGGTGTGGCCTTCGCCCGCCTGGTACGCGGGCGGCACGGCCTCGGCCCCGAGCCGCTCCGCCACGCGCGCGTGGAACGCGGCGAACTCCTCGTTCGTGAGGATCGGGTTGGTGAAGAACGACCCCGCCGACCAGGTGTCGTGGTCCTCGGGGTCGAGCACCATGCCCTTCCCGGAACGCAGTTTCAGGACGGTTTCGCGGGCTGCGGCGAGCGGCACCCGGTCCCCCGGCTCGACGCCGAGAGCTCGGGCCGTCTCGGCGTACTTGATCGGCGCCGACAGCCCCTCCGCGTCCTCCAGCTCGAAACGGACACGCAGTACGACATGGCGCTCGGGGTCGCCCTTGAAACGGCTGTGGCGGTACGAGAAGGCGCAGTCGGCGTTCGTCAACGTGACCGTCTCGCGCGTCTCGCGGTCGTACGCGATCACTTCGGCGATGGTCGACGACACTTCCTGGCCGTACGCGCCCACGTTCTGGATCGGGGTCGCGCCCGCGGACCCGGGGATACCGGCCAGGCACTCGATGCCGGCCAGCCCGGCCTCCACGGTGCGGGCGACGGCGTCGGTCCACACCTCGCCCGCCGCCAGCTCCAGCCTCGTACCGTCGAGCGCGAAGCCTCTCGTCGCGATGCGCAGGGCGGTGCCGGCGAAGCCCTTGTCGCCGATGACCAGGTTCGATCCGCCGCCGATGAGCAGCAGTGGCGTACCGGTGTCATCGGCTTCGCGAACGGCGGCGATCACCTCGGCGTCGGTCGTGGCGGTGATCAGCCGGGTCGCGGGACCCCCTAGCCGGAAGGTGGTCAGCGGGGCGAGCGGGGCGTCGTGGAGTTCCTGCACGGGCTCAAGAGTACGAGAACGGCCCCGCCTGTCATGGCGGGGCCGTTGCCGCGTGGCTCACGAGGGTGCCGAATCCGGAGTTTGCTTTCCGGACTCACGACGGGTGCCGGGGTTTGATTTCTGGACCCCCCACGCATCCCGGGTTTGGCTTCCGAACCCTCCACCCACCACGCGAGTTTGACTCCCGAACTAACCTCTACCGCCTAGGTTTGACTTTCGAACCAACCCCTACCCCTATGGGTTTGACTTCCGAACTCACTGCGCGGCACTCTCCAGAACCCGCTCCGGCATAGCGGAGCCGACGGAGTCCATCCGCGTCGCGCGCCGCGCGGTCGGAATCAGCGGCGCCGCGATTCCCGCGACGGCGACCACCGCGGCCCCCACGCCGTAGACGATCCCGAAAAGACCGCCGCTCGCGAGCAGCGTGCCGGGGATGTCGAGCCGGGCGCCGGTGCCGTGGGACTCGGCCAGGCGCAGTCGGGCGGGCGGTAGCAGGGCGAGGCCCAGCGGCACGTTCAGCCAGAAGATCCAGTGCCAGGACACGCGCGTCGGTGAGGCTGCCGCCGACGAGTGGTCCGGAGGCGACCGCGAGTCCGTTCACGGCGCCCCAGATCCCGTACGCCATGCCGCGCCTGGCAGCCGGCACTGCGGTTCAGGGTGTCGGCGCGGCGATCATGATGCCGGCGGACGGGTAAGGGGCGTCCGCTATAGCGAACGCCCCTTACCCCTCACCCAGTGTCACCGCCGTCAGGCCAGCCGTACGACCGCTCGCGACATGCCCAGAACCTTTTGGCCCGCGCTCATCGCGGTGAGGTCGATGCGGACCGTGTTGTCGTCCAGCTTGACCGCGACCTTGCCGCTGACTTCGACGGTCGCCCCCTTGTCGTCGTTCGGGACGACGACCGGCTTGGTGAAGCGCACGCCGTACTCGACGACCGCGCCCGGGTCGCCGACCCAGTCGGTGACGACGCGGATCGCCTCAGCCATGGTGAACATGCCATGCGCGATGACGTCGGGGAGGCCGACCTCGACCGCGAACTTCTCGTTCCAGTGGATCGGGTTGAAGTCCCCGGAGGCACCCGCGTACTGCACGAGTGTGGCGCGAGTCACGGGAAAGGTCTGCGCCGGCAGCTCGGTGCCGACCTCGACGTCGTCGTATGCGATCTTCGCCGTCATGGTCAGCCCTCCGCCCGCGCCACGAGCTTGGTGATCGCCGTCACCACGTGCTCGCCCGCCTCGTCGTGGACCTCACCGCGGATGTCCAGGATGTCGTTGCCCGCCATGGACTTGATCGCCTCGATGGTCGAGGTGACCGTGAGCCGGTCACCCGCGCGCACCGGGCGGGTGTAGGCGAACTTCTGGTCGCCGTGCACCACACGGCTGTAGTCGAGGCCCAGTTGAGGGTCCTCGACAACCTGCCCCGCGGCCTTGAAGCTGATCGCGAACACGAAGGTCGGCGGGGCGATCACATCGGGGTACCCGAGCGCCTTGGCGGCATCCGGGTCCGTGTACGCCGGGTTGGTGTCCCCCACGGCCTCCGCGAACTCGCGGATCTTCTCCCGGCCGACCTCGTAGGGGTCGGTGGGCGGGTAGGACCGCCCCACGAAGGACTGGTCGAGCGCCATGGGCTCGGCACCTCCTGGTTGTTCAACCGGTGTAGCGAATCTCGGCCGGTGTCCGATGCGGCGGTGACACACGGCAATGGTCGGTGTCGGACGACACTCGACCGGTGGCCGCCGTCCGACAAGGCGACACGCGGCCGATGGCCGGTGCCCGCCCGGGCGATACGCCCGACCGGTGGCCGATGGCGTCCGCTCGAACGGCACCACTCGGCCGACGAACGACGCGAGGCCGCCCCCGTTACTGGGGACGGCCTCGTGTACGAGCCTGATTTATCGCGTCTCGCGGTGCGCGGTGTGCGCATTGCAACGCGGGCAGTGCTTCTTCATCTCCAGTCGGTCCGGGTCGTTACGCCGGTTCTTCTTGGTGATGTAGTTCCGCTCCTTGCACTCCACGCAGGCCAGCGTGATCTTCGGGCGGACGTCGGTGGCAGCCACAGGAGTGCTCCTTGACGAACGGATAGGACGATTAACGCATAGAAGAGTAGCCGATCGAAGGACCGACCCCACAATCGGCTACTGTCTGTAGCGGTGACCGGACTTGAACCGGTGACACAGCGATTATGAGCCGCTTGCTCTACCGACTGAGCTACACCGCTGTGATGCGATCGGAACCCGTCTTGCGACGGGAACCTCACACACCAGAGCCCCAATACGGAATCGAACCGTAGACCTTCTCCTTACCATGGAGACGCTCTGCCGACTGAGCTATTGGGGCGAGCGATGAAGACATTACACGCTCGCCCGCCGATCGCCCAAATCCGTTTCGAGGCGCCCGCCCCGGCTTGTTCCCCGCCATTCCCGGGCCGTTCCTCACGCCCCTCACGGACGGTGGACCACAGCCGGGACTCGCGCCTCTCGCGCCCCGGGGACCACAGGCATACCGCCCGCTCCTCGGACCTCTCCCAGGGGACGGCCCACGCCGGTACGACTATTGCGCTCCTCCCCGACGCGGACGGCTCGCCACCCTAGGCTCGACTCCCGCTGGGTGATCTTGATCCCCCACTCACCGAACCTCACCCTCCGCAACCCACCTTCCGCAACCCACTCTCCGCACCCCCGGTCTCCGCAGTCGTCCCTCCCCGCAGCCGCCCCCGAGCCCCAGGAGCGCGATGCCCGACAGTCAGCCGCAGCCGCCCCATTCCTCATCGGGACAGTTGGGACAGCCCGAAACCGCCGCCCTGCTGCTGTGCGGGGCGCGGCTCACCGACGGCCGGACTGTGGACGTACGGCTGGGCGGCGGGCGCATCGAGGCGGTCGGTACCGCCGGGAGCCTGACGACGAGCGCTTCCGGGGCGCTCGCCGCGAAGGTGGATCTCGACGGCTACCTGCTGCTGCCGGCCCCCGTCGAGCCCCACGCGCACGGCGACACAGCGTTGACCGCCGACGGCGTCGGCCCCCTCTCGTACGACACCCAGGAGGTCCAGCGCCGGGCCACCGAGGCCGCGTTGCTGCAGCTCGGCCACGGGGCGACCTCGCAGCGCTCGCACGTGCGCGTCGGCGGCGTACAGGGGCTCGGCGCGCTGGCGGCGCTGCTCCGCACGCGGCGGGCGTTGCGCGGACTGGCCGAGCTGACGGCGGTGGCGATGCCGCGAGTGCTGACCGGGGTCGCCGGGGCCGACGGGCTCGCGATGCTGCGGGACGCCGTGAAGATGGGCGCCTCCGTGGTGGGCGGCTGTCCGGACGCCGACCCCGATCCGACGGGTTACGTGGAGGCGGTCCTGGAACTCGCCTCCGAACACGGCTGCCCGGTCGACCTGCACACGGACGCCACCGACCCCGCCCGCCTCGGACGGCTCGCGGCGATGGCCGGCGGGCTGCGGGCCGGGGTGGCGCTCGGCCCGTGCGGCGGGCTCGGCAGGCTGCCCGCCAAGGCGGTCTCCCGGGCGGCCGACCAACTCGCCGCGGCCGGGGTCACGGTGGTGTGCCTGCCGCAGGGCGGCTGCGGGGGCGTGGACCGGTGTGGGACGGCTCCGGTACGGCTGCTGCGGGCGGCCGGGGTACGGGTCGCGGCGGGCAGCGGCGCCCTGCGGGACGCGGCGAACCCGGTGGGCCGCGGGGACCCGTTGGAGGCGGCGTACCTGCTGGCCTCGCGGTACGGACTACGCCCCGAGGACGCGTACGACGCCGTGAGCTCCGGCGCGCGGGCCGCTCTCGGACTGCCCGAGGTACGCGTCGAGGCCGGTTTCCCGGCCGAGTTGCTCGCCGTGCGCGGTGACCGGCTCTCGGGGGCGCTGTCGCTCGCGTACAGCCGGATCGTGGTGCACCGGGGGCGCGTGGTGGCGCGGACCAGCGCGGTGCGGGAGTACTGCAACTCGGCGACCGCGGCAGGGTTGGATCTACCTCGGCAGGGGCGCCAGGAGCCTTCGTGAACGGACGCCACGCGCGCGTGGCACCCATTCAGCCTTGTGAACGGGTGCCACGCGCAGGGAAGGGCCCCTCCGATGCTCAGAGCACGCCGCCGCCCAACACTCCGCCGCCGAACGGACTGACCCGCCCAGGCATCCGGTCTGCGGGGATCTCCGCGGCGCCCGACGGGGCACTGACATCGCCCGCCTCTGCGAACTTCAGGACCAGCGGAAGCTCGGCCGCCTTCGGGTCGTCGGCGAGGACGGAGAGGTCGACCTCGACCTGCTTCAGATCGCCGTTCTTCAGCGTGAAGTCGACCGCGACCTTCTTGTTCGGGGCGTCCTTCAGGTCGTCGCCCGTGGGGAGTTCAGCACCTTCCGGAAGTTCGCCCCGCAGTGGCTGGAGCTTCTCGAAGATCCCGGTGATCAGCTCACGGAAGTTGCCCTCGGCGACGATCCGCTCGGTGCCGTCGCTGCCGCTCTTGGTGCTGAGGGTGACATCGCGGACGAGGACACCGCGTACGGCCTTGATGATCTTCTGCTGGGTCTTGGCGTCGATCTCACCGGCACCGTCGGCGCCGTCCACGGCCCCCTCGCCGGAAGTCTGGGCCTCGCCCACACCTCGGGTGTCGAACTTCACCCACTCACCCTCGAGGACGCTCCTGAACGCCTTCTCACTCTCGGGGAGTTCATCGGCCGAGGGCATGGGGAAGCCCATCGCCTTGCTGAAGGCCTTCATGTCGGTGCGGTAGTACGTGAAGTCGCCGACGACCCGGTATTCGGCCAGGAGCCCGTCGGGGCCGGCGACCTTGATACTCGTACCGACGAGGTCCTTCTCACCCGAATCCGCCAGCGGCTTCCTTGACTTGACGGAAATGTCGATCCGCAGCCCGGCGAGGAGGCTGGCGAACTGCGGCGGGATCTGCCCGTCGGGGTCGGACCCGTCGGTCAGCGAGGTCAGCGCGTCGGGTTCGGCGTCCAGGTCCAACTGGAAGGCGAGCGACTTCTGTTCGCCGAGCCGGTCGACGGCCTGGTCCACCTTCTGCCCAGCGCTGAGGTTCTGGACAGTGCCGCAGGCCGCCACCGCGGCGAGCAGCACAGCGGTGGAGCCGACCGCGGTGGCGGTCTTGCGTATGGCGTTGATGATGGTCTCCTCTACGACGCCGCGCGGCCCCCCGCACGACATCCCCTCGTTCACTCAGCGACCCAGTCATCGGATCACTGGAATCACTCATATGACTCATGTGTGACTCATGAGTTGTCCACAGGGTTGTGCGGCGAACGTGTGCGTGCGGGCGTACGGTCGGAAGCATGCGCATTGTCATCGCTGGAGGTCATGGTCAGATCGCGCTGCGGCTGGAGCGGCTGCTCAGCGCGCGCGGCGAGGAGGTCGCCGGCATCATCCGCCGCCTCGAGCAGGGCGACGATCTGCGGGCGGCCGGTGCCGAGCCGGTTCTGTGCGATCTGGAGTCGGCCTCGGTGGAGCAGGTCGCCGCACATCTGCAGGGCGCGGACGCGGCCGTCTTCGCGGCGGGCGCGGGCCCGGGCAGCGGCCCGGCCCGCAAGGGCACGGTGGACCGGGGCGCCGCCGTCCTGTTCGCGGACGCCGCGGAACGGGCGGGTGTACGGCGCTACATCGTCGTCTCGTCCATGGGCGCGGACCCTGCACACCCGGGCGACGACGTCTTCGACGTGTATCTGCGCGCCAAGGGCGAGGCCGACGAGTACGTACGCGGTCGTACGGCCCTGGACTGGACGATCCTGCGCCCCGGAGGCCTGATCGACGACGCCGGCACCGGCCTCGTACGCCTGGAGGCCTCGACCGGCCGGGGGACGATTCCGCGCGACGACGTCGCCGCGATCATCGCGGAGCTGCTGGAGACGTCGGCGACGGCCGGGCTGACCCTGGAAGTGATCAGCGGTTCGACACCCATCTCGGTGGCGGTCAAGTCGGTGGCGGGCAACTAGGACCTGTCCGGTCGATCACGGTGGAGGAAAGCCGCGGCACCTCGTCGATACCGGCGAGCGGGGTGTGGTGCGTGCAGCTGCAAGGCGGAGGAGGGCGTCGACGCGATGGGGGTCCCCCTTGTTCGAGCGAAGCCGAGAACTTGGGGGAGTCGGCAACCGACGACAACGCCGCAGATGTGCGCCCGCCGCGGAGCGGCTGGTGTCACTGCCACCCCGCGTCTCCGCCGTGATCGACCGGACAGGTCCTTAGGGCGTCGTCGTCGCTCACCGACACGGCGGCCGGCGCACCGGTCAGAACAGCGGGAGCTGCCCGGGGAACTCCGCCACGACGTACCCGTCCAGCGCCGGCTGGGCCGCCCCGAGCTGTGCCTGCCTGCGCGATCCGGGGCACGAGACGAGTTCCCCGCTACCCCGCGCGCCCGGCGGATCATGCCGGGCGTACCGTCCCGCGACGACGGCGATCTCCCTACGGCACTCGGGGCAGTTCCTGCGACGCGATGACATGGGATCAGTGTGCCTGGCGGGGAGAGATGCGGATGAGCCACTGAAGGAGCGGCCCTCGCGGCATCGCCCGTCCTACCCGCGGCCCCCAACCGATTTTCCCGCCCCCCACACACGAGGAAACCCCCTTCGAACTGCTCAATCGCGGTTCAGACATAGGGGCAGCCGCAGCCAGCTCACCGCCCGGACGCCCTGTGGGTCGCCCCAACGGCGGGCCAAGCCGCGTGCCTACATGCAGGGCCCCATCTCCCCAGGCATCGCAAGGGCACAGCAGGCCGGCTTGCGCCAGAGCACACGACAAGGGGCCCGTGACCAGCGATTCACGCTGGTCACGGGCCCCTTGTTTCCCGTGTGGCGGCGCCAGGATTCGAACCTGGGAAGGCTGAGCCGGCAGATTTACAGTCTGCTCCCTTTGGCCGCTCGGGCACACCGCCGGGGTTGCTGCCCCGAGGACCGCTTTTTGGCGGTTCTCCGTGGCAACGACGTAAACGATACCTGATGCCCGGGGGTGCTTCGCCACCCGATTGATCTGCGCTCGGAGGGGAGCGGGTGGCTAGGCTTATGCGGATGCGGCCGGGGACCGACGCCGGGCTCGACGGCCGCCCCTACGCACCCCGATACAAGGAGCCACAGGACATGGCCGACTCCAGTTTCGACATCGTCTCGAAGGTCGAGCGGCAGGAGGTCGACAACGCCCTCAACCAGGCCGCCAAGGAGATCTCGCAGCGCTACGACTTCAAGAACGTGGGCGCCTCCATCTCCTGGTCCGGCGAGAAGATCCTGATGGAGGCGAACTCCGAGGAGCGGGTCAAGGCCATCCTCGATGTGTTCGAGACCAAGCTGATCAAGCGCGGCATCTCGCTGAAGTCGCTGGACGCGGGTGAGCCCCAGCTCTCCGGCAAGGAGTACAAGATCTTCGCGTCCATCGAGGAGGGGATCTCCCAGGAGAACGCGAAGAAGGTGGCGAAGATCATTCGTGATGAGGGCCCGAAGGGCGTGAAGGCGCAGGTGCAGGGCGACGAACTGCGCGTCAGCTCGAAGAGCCGCGACGACCTGCAAGCCGTGCAGGCGCTGCTGAAGGGCAAGGACTTCGACTTCGCGCTGCAGTTCGTGAACTACCGGTAGCAGGTGGTCCGTCGACTGGCGGGAACGGGTCGTTCGTTGCGCGCACGACCGCGGGTGAGAGGGGTGGGCATCCTGGATGCCCACCCCTCTCACCCGTCGGGGCCTCGGAGGTACGCGCTCAGCGGCGCGAGTCGCCGAACAGGATGCGGTAGAGGACCAGCAGAACGAGCGAGCCGCCGATCGCGGCGGCCCACGTGGCGCCGTCGTAGAACTGCTTGGTGATCGGGTGGTCCAGCCAGCGGGCGGAGATCCAGCCGCCTATGAAGGCGCCCGCGATCCCGATGACGGTCGTGCCGATGAAACCGCCCGGGTCACGGCCCGGCAGCAGGAATTTGGCGATGGCTCCGGCCAACAGCCCCAGAATGATCCAGCCGATGATGCCCATGCCGTGAACCTGCCTCTCCGTGCTGTGCCTGCGCTGTGCTCCTGCTCCGACCGAGCTGTGTTCATGCTTGCAAGCTGCTGGTGGTGCTTGTTGTTCGTGCCTGGTTGCCGGGGAGGACGCCTCGTCGGCGCCGGCCGGTTGCGCTGATCAGTAGGGTGCGGCCATGACACAGTCCGGCGCCGAGTTGAGGCGCACCCTGGGCGCCGGGGACGCCGTGATCATCGGTCTCGGCTCGATGGTCGGCGCCGGGATCTTCGCGGCGCTGGGCCCCGCAGCACGGGCGGCCGGGTCCGGGCTGCTGCTCGGGCTCACGGTCGCCGCCGTGGTCGCCTACTGCAACGCGATGTCGTCGGCGCGCCTCGCCGCCCTGTACCCGGCTTCGGGCGGCACTTATGTGTACGGGCGCGAGCGGCTCGGGGCTTTCTGGGGGTACCTGGCGGGCTGGTCGTTCATCGTCGGGAAGACGGCCTCCTGTGCGGCGATGGCGCTCACCGTGGGCGCGTACGTCTGGCCGGGACAGGCGCACGCGGTGGCGGTCGGGGCCGTGGTGGCCCTCACCGCGGTGAACTACGGCGGCGTACAGAAGTCCGCCTGGCTGACGCGGGCGATCGTGGCGGCCGTTCTCGCGGTCCTCGCTTCCGTGGTGGTCGTGTGTCTCGGCTCGGACGCCTCCGACACCGGGCGGCTGGACGTCGGGGTCTCCGGTGGCGCGGGCGGAGTGCTTCAGGCGGCTGGTCTGCTGTTCTTCGCGTTCGCCGGGTACGCCCGGATCGCGACGCTCGGTGAGGAGGTACGGGATCCGGCGCGCACCATTCCGCGCGCGATCCCGATGGCTCTGGGCATCGCGCTGGTGGTGTACGCGGCGGTCGCGGTCGCGGTCCTTTCTGTGCTGGGGGCGGAGCGGCTCGGGCAGGCCTCGGCGCCGCTGGCCGACGCGGTGCGGGCGGCCGGTGTGCCGGAGCTCGTGCCGGTGGTGCGGGTGGGTGCGGCCCTGGCCGCGCTCGGCTCACTGCTCGCTCTGATTCTGGGCGTCTCGCGGACGACGTTGGCCATGGCCCGGGACCGTCATCTGCCGGGCGCCCTCGCCGCCGTGCATCCCCGGTTCCACGTGCCGCACCGGGCGGAGCTGGCATTGGGCGCGGTGGTCGCCGTGCTGGCCGCGACGGTGGACGTGCGGGGTGCGATCGGGTTCTCCTCCTTCGGTGTGCTGGCGTACTACGCGGTGGCCAACGCGTCTGCCTGGACGCTGAGTCCGGCTCCGGCATCGCGGGTTGTGCCGGTGGTGGGACTCATCGGGTGTGTGACGCTGGCGTTCGCTCTGCCGGGGGTTTCCGTGGTCGCGGGCGCGGGGGTGCTGGGCGTGGGCGCGGCGGCGTACGGCGTACGGAGGTGGGCCGCTTCGCGGTAGCCGCAGGCGTGGAGTCGGGGCGTGGAGTAGCCGCTCCGCAGGTTCGTTGGCTATGACACCTGTGCTGTCGCCGCGCGTATGCGGAAGTCGGGCCAAGGGGCCATGTTCGTACCCTCGTCGGACTCCTCGTACCACCCGGAGCCGTCGAGCCAGGTGTGCAGCCAGGCTTGGAGGTCGGGCGCGTCCACGTACCACGCGTGGTCGGCGTCGTCTGCGTTCGGCTCGAAGAGCAGGACCGTGCCCTTGGGGCTGTGGCAGTCCACGCACGCGTACATTCCGCAGCCCCAGTGGGATATCGGCAGGACGCCCTCGGGCCAGGGCCATTCGGGGTCCTTGCGGCCGCTCTCGAGGTGGGCGAGGTACTGCGGGACCGCGGCCGGCTCCCCTGACGGGGAGCCGTCGAGCAGCGGCAACAGGCCGTACTCCGGACCGAATCCGCCGTCCCCTATCCTCAGGTAGAGCGAGGCGAGCAGGGGTGGCAGGGAGAAGCCCAGGACGGACTCGGCGCGGGTGACCGCCGCCGCCTCCACGGGCTCGGGGAGTGAAGGCCAGCCCCATGGCCGGGTGTTGCGGGCCTCCGTACCGACCCTTGCCAGCAACTGCTCGATTTCGGTCATGGGTTCATGATGCAGCGCGCCACTGACAATCGGGCGGCCTGTGGATAACCGATCAGGCGATGTGTACGTCGACACCGCTCTCGGTGAGGAATGCGAGCAGTTCCTCGAAAGTCGGCGGTCTGCGGTCGCGGCACGGGGTCACGCCGAGGCAGGCGCGGGCGACGTCGGCGTGGTGCCAGACGAGGCTGAAGGGCGGCTCGGCGACAAATCCGCCTCCCAGGAAGTCGGCGACTTCGCTCAGGTCATGGCCGAAGTAACCGCCGGGTCCGTTCAGCGCCTCGCCGAGAGCGCAGTGGAAGGCCGCCGCATCGGTGACGTACCGGCCATCGAGGTGGTAGGTGGCGCCGGGCGCTCTGTCGGGCCCGTACTGGTTCATTCGGTCCCGGGCTCGCTCGAGCCAGAACTCCCGTCCCTGCGCGCTGCATCGGGCCCAGCTGTTGGGTTCGGACTGGCGTTCGTGCCACCACAGGTCCCAGGCCTCGCGGGCCGCCCGGGGCAGCCGCCGCGACCAGGGGTCGAGGGTGAGGTCGACCAGGCTCCGACCGTGCGCAGAGGGGATCCATGCGGTGATCTCTCCTTCGAGCACCGCGCCGACGGTCCAACCGATCCAGTTGAGACGCAGCACCCTGGCATGCCCCAGGTCCTCGTCCCCCGCGTCGAGCGCGTCGCGCAGGGAGCCGCGCGGGGAGCAGCCGAGGAGGCGCACCGGCGGCTCGGCCGGTTCCGTGAATTCGCGGGGGACCTGGGCGAGGTCCCGGCAGTGGCCCCATGACTCGCCCTCCGCACCGAGAAGGCGGTATCCCGAAGAGAGTGATGGTCGTTGGGGATATTCGGCCTGAGCATCAGGGACCGCCGACGCCTCTACGGTGATGTCGCGCAGCGTCAGGTCCAGCGCGCATGGGCGGTCGCCGAGGACACGTGCGTTTTCAAGGGGCCATTCCTCGCCGACCGGGGTGTGCGCTGCGTCGAGCGCCCGTAGCACCAGGCCGCCCAAAGGCGCGGAGCCGTCGACACGCGCCCGCTCCAGGGCCGCGGCCAGCTCGCCCTGGGGTGCGCAGCCGAGGAGTTCGTACCGCACGCGCGCCGGAGGGAGCGGATCGGCGAAGAGCTCGTCGGCGGCGTCCTTGCACAGGGCCCAGATCGAGTCGCCGAAGCCTCTGCTGCTGTATGCCTCCACCGCGTACTTCGGACCCTGCACCCCCGCCGCCCTGCTAACGCGTCGCGAACGGCTGGTCCGTGCGCACGATTTCGCGCCCCAGAGGAAGCAGCGAAACCGGGATGAGCTTGAAGTTGGCGATACCGAAGGGGATGCCGATGATCGTGATGCAGAGAAGGACGCCGGTGACGATGTGGGCAAGGGCGAGCCACCAGCCCGCGAGGACCAGCCACAGGCCATTGCCGACGCAGGAGGGGGCACCCGCGTCGCGGCGCTCCACCGTCGTGTAGCCGAAGGGCCACAGGGCGTAGACGCCGATACGGAACGCGGCGATACCAAAGGGGATGCCGATAATGGTGATGCACAGGATCACACCCGCGGCCAGATACCCGAGGAACAGCCAGAAGCCGCTCAGGACGAGCCAGATGACGTTCAGGATTGTCTTCACTGGTGGTGACCTGCCATCTTCTCGAGCCGGGCGATGCGCTCCGCCATCGGAGGGTGCGTAGAGAACATCTTCGACATTCCCTGGCCCGGGCGGAAGGGGTTCGCGATCATCATGTGACTCGCTGTCTCGATGCGCGGCTCGGGGGGTAGTGGCAGTTGCTTGGTGCCGGCGTCGAGTTTGCGCAGGGCGCTCGCGAGGGCGAGGGGGTCGCCGGTGATCTGGGCGCCGGACGCGTCCGCCTCGTACTCTCTGGAACGGCTGATGGCGAGCTGGATGACGGTTGCGGCGAGTGGGCCCAGGATCATGATCAGCAGCATGCCCAGGATGCCGGGGCCGTCGTCGTCGTTCGAACGACCGATGGGGATCAGCCAGGCGAAATTGACCAGGAACATGATCACTGAGGCGAGGGCGCCCGCGACCGACGAGATGAGGATGTCGCGGTTGTAGACGTGGCTGAGTTCATGGCCGATGACGCCGCGCAGCTCGCGCTCGTCCAGGATGCGCAGGATTCCTTCGGTGCAGCACACGGCCGCATTACGCGGGTTTCGTCCCGTCGCGAAGGCGTTGGGCGCTTCCGTCGGTGAGATGTACAGGCGCGGCATGGGCTGACGGGCCTGGGTCGAGAGCTCGCGGACCATGCGGTAGAGGGCGGGGGCCTCGAACTCACTCACCGGGCGCGCGCGCATCGCGCGTAGAGCCAGTTTGTCGCTGTTCCAGTACGCGTACGCGTTCGTTCCGATCGCGATGAACAGCGCGACGACTAGGCCGGTACGCCCGAAGAAGCTGCCGATGACGATGATGAGTGCGGACAGTCCCCCGAGGAGTACGGCGGTCCTGAGCCCGTTGTGCCGGCGGTGCACGGTACGCCCTCCAAGTGGTGCGGCAGGGGAACCCTTTGCTTACTGACGCTCTGCTTCCACTCTTCAGTGGACCCTCCCGTACAGGTCAACGCCAGGCGGGAAGTACTAGTTCCCTTGTGCGCGCACCGGCGCGTGTGGGCCGCCCGGGTGATGGCGCGCACCGGCCCACGCGCGCGCGTGCTGTGCGGATGTCAGAAACGGATGTCAGAACAGCCCGGTGTCCGAGAAGCGCAGCACCAGCTGGGGCGCCCCGGAGAGAGCGATGCCCAGGACTGCCGTCAGGGCGATGGCGGCCGTCAGGGGGGCCGGGACCCGGTGCTTCTCGGGCTCGCCCTCGGGGGCGCGGAAGAGCAGGGTCGTCCACTGGAGGTAGTAGAAGAGCGCGATCACGACGTTGACGGCCATGACCACGGCCAGCCAGCCGAGCCCCGCGTCGACAGCCACCGAGAAGACGGTGACCTTGGCGAACAGCCCGATGATGCCCGGCGGCAGCCCGGCGAGGCAGAGCAGGAAGAAGCCTAGGAGCAGCGCTGACAGGGGGCTCTGCGCGTACAGGCCGCGGTAGTCGCTGATGCGATTCAGGGGGCTCCTGCGGGCGACCAGCGCGGCCACCGCGAAGGCGCCGAGGTTCACGACGGCGTACATGAGTGCGTACGCGACGGTGGAGCCGACGGCCTTCTCGGCGTCCTTGGAATAGCCGGCGGCTGCGATCGGCACCAGGAGGTAGCCGGCCTGGCCGACGGAAGACCATGCGAGCAGCCGTACCGCGCTGTACGCGCGCGTGGACTGCTGCCGCAGGGCGCCGACGTTGCCGACGGTCATTGTGAGGGCGGCCAGCACGGCAAGTGCCGGGCCCCAGACGTCCGCGTACGACGGGAGGGCGACGACCGTGACGAGGATCAGTCCGGAGAAGCCGACCGCCTTGCCGATGACCGACAAGTAGGCGGCGATCGGCAAGGGCGCGCCCACGTAGGTGTCTGGCACCCAGAAGTGGAAGGGCACCGCGGCCGTCTTGAAGGCGAAGCCGACGAGGGTGAGGACGACACCCGCTTGGGCGAGCGTGTGGAACTGTTCGTCGACGTTCTGGATCTTGTCCGCGATCTGGGTGAGGTAGAGGGTGCCGGTCGTCGCGTAGACGAAGCTGACGCCCATGAGGCTCACGGCGGTCGCGGTGACGGAGGACAGGAAGAACTTCAGGGCCGCTTCGGAGGACTTCTTGTCGCCTCGCTTGAGGCCGACGAGCGCGAAGGCCGGCAGGGAGGCGACTTCCAGGGCGACGATGAGGGTCGCGAGGTCCCGGGACGCGGGCAGCAGGGCAGCGCCCGCGGCCGAGGAGAGCAGCAGGAACCAGAACTCCCCTTCGGGGAGTTCCCCCTTGGCGTCCTTCAGGGCCGTGACCGACAGCAGGGCCGTGAGGAGGGCGCCGCCGAGGACCAGGAACTGGATGACGAGCGTGAACCGGTCCGCCGTATAGCTGCAGACGTCTGCGTCGCCGGTCAGGCAGAAGGTGGCGCGGTCGCCGTCCAGGAGGGGCAGCAGCATGAGTGTGGACGCGGCCAGTCCCGCGACTGAGACCCAGCCGAGCGCTGCCTTCTTGGCGTCGTCGAGGAAGAGGTCGGCGACCAGCACGACGAGTCCGACGACCGCAGCGATGGTGGGCGGCGCGATCGCGAGCCAGTCGACGGACTGGACCAGGGAGCTCATCGGGTGCCTCCTGCGAGGAGCTGCTGAACGGCCGGGTCGGTCAGGCCGAGGAGGGCCTTGGGCCACAGACCCGCGACGACGGTGAGGGCGACGAGCGGCGTCCAGGCCGCAAACTCGTAGCTCTGGACGTCGGCGAGCTTCGGAGAGTCCTGCTGCGGGGTGGCACCCATGCAGACCCGGCGTACGACGACGAGCATGTACGCGGCGGTGAGCAGCGTGCCGAAGGCCGCGATCGCCATGAACGTCAGATACGCGGGGCGGTTGAGGTCGTCGGCGGGCTTGAACGCGCCGAACAGCGCGAGCATCTCGCCCCAGAATCCGGCGAGGCCCGGCAGCCCGAGCGAGGCGACGGCGGCGAAGGCGAGGAGGCCGCCGAGGCGCGGGGCCTTGCCGTACAGCGCAGCGCCGGTCCCCTCGGCGAGCGTGTCGAGGTCGGTCGTGCCCGTGCGGTCCTTCAAGGCCCCGACGAGGAAGAACAGCAGGCCGGTGATGAGGCCGTGAGCAATGTTGGCGAACAGCGCGCCGTTCACGCCGGTCGGGGTCATCGTCGAGATGCCGAGCAGTACGAAGCCCATGTGGCCGACGGACGAGTACGCGATGAGCCGCTTGAGATCGCCCTTCGCGCCCTGCTTGGCGAGGGCCAGGCAGGCCAGGGATCCGTAGATGATTCCGACCACGGCGAAGGCGGCGAGGTAGGGGGCGAAGGTGTGCATCCCGTCCGGCGTGATGGGCAGCAGAATGCGGACGAACCCGTACGTACCCATCTTCAGCAGCACGCCGGCCAGCAGGACCGAGCCGACGGTGGGCGCGGCGGTGTGGGCGTCCGGCAGCCAGCTGTGCAGCGGCCACATCGGCGTCTTGACCGCGAGCCCGATTCCGATCGCCAAAACGGCAATGACCTGCACGGATGTCGTCAGCGACGAGCCGTTGTCAGTGGCGAGTGCCACCATGTCAAATGTGCCCGCGTTGATTCCGATCAGGAGCAGGCCCAGCAGCATGACGACCGAACCGAGCAGCGTGTAGAGGATGAACTTCCAGGCGGCGGCCTGGCGCTGGGCACCGCCCCATCGGGCGATGAGGAAGTACATCGGGATGAGCACCATCTCGAACGCCAGGAAGAACAGCAGCAGATCGAGGACGGCGAAGGTCGCGAGGGTGCCGGACTCGAGGACGAGCAGCAGGGCGACGAAGGCCTTCGGGGTCGGGCCTTCGGGCATCTTGAAGTAGCTGTACAGCGCGCAGAGGAAGGTCAACAGCGCGGTCAGGACCAGGAGGGGGAGGGAAATGCCGTCGATGCCGAGGTGGATCCGCACGTCGAGTGCGGGGATCCAGCTGATGTCCGTCGTAGCCTGCATCTGCTGTGCCTTGGCCGGGGTGTCGTGGTCGAAGCCGAGCGTGAGGACGATCGCGGCGATGAGCACCGCGCCGGTCACGGTCACGCCGTGCCGCAGCACCGCCTGCTCGGGCGACTTCCCTTTCAGCCCGGGCGGGGCGGGCAGGAGAGCGGCGGCGGCGCCGATGAGCGGGCCGACGACGATGAATGCCAGAAGGATCTGCATCACGGATTCACTGATATCGATCACGCCTGCTCACGCTCCCGTGGCGACGAGGAGGGCGGCGACCACCAGGACGACGGTGCCGGCGAGCAGCGCACTCACATAGGTCTGCACATTGCCGGTCTGCGCACGCCGTACGGCCGTGCCGAGCCAGCGGGGTAGGGCGCCCGCACCGCGTACGTAGGTGTCGACGACCTCGCGGTCGAGGAACCGGACGAGTGCGGCTCCGGCCTGGACCGGGCGGACGAACAGGGTTGTGTACACAGCGTCGAGGTGGAAGCCGACAGCCGCGTGGCGGTGCAGCGGGCCGAGCAGCAGCCGTCCCGGGTCCGCCGGGTCGGGTGCGTAGGCCACATCTCCGAACGCGGGCGTGTGGAGCGCGATGGCCTCGGCCTCGACATGTCCGGCGTCGGCGTCGGGGTGGGCCACGACCGCACCCAGCGGGACGCGCGCGGCCAGGGCGCTGGTGTGCCGCCAGGCGCCGTAGGTGACGAGTCCGCCGACCAGGGAGAGACCTGTACCGAGGACGGAGGTCGTGAGGACCGGCGTCAGGTCGCGGCCGTCGAACCAGTCGGGCAGCGGGCTGTACGCCAGACCGAAGACGAGCGACGGGATGGCGAGCACCCACAGGACGGCCGTCATGGTGAGCGGCTGCCTGCCGTGGTCGGGGGCCTCGGCGCCCTGGCCGCGGAAGGCCAGCAGCCACAGGCGGGTGGCGTACGCGGCGGTGAGTACGGCGCTGATCAGGCCGGCGAGGAGGACGATCCAGCCCGCGGCGCCGGGGGCGTGCTCGGTGTGGCCGGTGGCGACATGCTCGGCGGCGCCGAGGACGGCCTCTTTGGAGAAGAAGCCGCTGAACGGCGGGATCGCGGCGAGCGCGAGGAGCGCCACGGTCATCGTCCAGTAGGCGTCGGGGACGCGGGTGCGCAGGTCCTTCATGCGGGACATGACAGCGAGCGAGTTGGTGCCGGCGGCGTGGATGATCACGCCTGCGGCGAGGAACAGCAGCGCCTTGAAGGCGCCGTGCGCAAGGAGGTGGAACACGGCGGCGCCGCGGTCGCCGACGGCGAGGGCGCCGGTCATGTAGCCGAGCTGGCCGATCGTCGAATAGGCGAGGACGCGCTTGATGTCGTCCTGGGCGAGCGCGGCGAGCGCCGAGCCGGCCATCGTCACGGCGGCCATGACGGCGAGGACGACCATCGCGGCCGAAGAGGCCTGGAAGACAGGGAGGAGGCGGGCGACGAAGTAGACACCGGCGGCGACCATCGTCGCGGCGTGGATCAGCGCGGAGACGGGGGTGGGGCCCGCCATCGCGTCGGGCAGCCAGGTGTGCAGCGGGAACTGCGCCGACTTGCCCGCCACACCGGCGAGGAGCAGCAGGGCGATCAGTGTCGGGTGGTGCAGTCCGCCGCTTGCGACGGTGCCGAGGACCGTGGTGATGCGGAAGGACCCGGCGTCGGTGGCGAGCGCGAACAGACCGATGAGGAAGGGGACGTCGCCGAGCTTGGTGACCAGGAAGGCCTTGACCGAGGCGGCGCGGGCCTCGGGGGTCTCCCAGTAGTGACCGACCAGGAAGTACGAGCAGATGCCCATGATCTCCCAGCCGACCAGGAGCACCATCAGGTCGCCGGAGTAGACGACGAGCAGCATCGCGGAGGTGAAGAGGGAGACGAGGGCGGCGTACGAGGGGTAGCGCGGGTCGTCGCGGAGGTAGCCCGTCGAGTAGATCTGCACGCAGGAGGCGACGACGCAGACGAGCACAGCGACGAGGGCTGCGAAGCCGTCGATGTACAGGGCGAGTTCGATGGGGATCGAGCCGGTCGGCGTGAGCTCGGTGGCGGCGTCGATGGCCTGACCGCCGCCCTGGCGTACGGCGACCAGTACGGCGATGACGAGCGAGGTGAGGGGTGGGAGTACGGCGAGGGGGCGGACGAAGCCGGGGGCTGTGCGGCCGAGCAGGAGTCCGGCCGCGGCGCCAAGGAACGGAAGGAGGGGGACGAGGACGGCGAGGGTGGTCGTGGTCACGCGGTGGCCTCAGCCTTCTCGTCTGCCGTGACGGAGGCTTCCTCGGCGCCGTCACCTTCGGGGCCGTCGCCGTCCGGGCCGTCCGTTGCGGGGCCCTCGGCGGTGTCGCGGAGTTTGTCGATGTCCGAGGTGCCGCGGTTGCGGTACACGGCGAGGACGATCGCCAGGCCGATGCCGATCTCGGCGGCGGCGATGGCGATGGTGAACAGGGTCAGCGCTTGGCCGGAGTGGAGCGTGTCGCGGGCCGCCTTGGAGAGCCAGACGTCGAAGGCGACGAGGTTCAGGTTGACGGCGTTGAGCATCAGCTCGACGGACATCAGGACAAGGATCGCGTTGCGGCGCGCGAGAACTCCGTACAGGCCGGTGCAGAAGAGAAGGGCGGAGAGCACGGCGGGATAGGCGAGGTGCATCAGCGGGTGCCTTCCTTGTCGCTCCGGGCGCCGTCGATGCGGGAGTTCGGGACGGTCCCGCCGGCGGGGACGCCCGCGGTGGTCGCCGCGTCCGCGTCCGCCTTGCGGGAGAGGACGATCGCGCCGACCAGGGCGGCGAGGAGGAGGACGGAGAGCGCTTCGAAGGGGAGCACCCAGTTCTGGAAGAGGCTCGCTCCGGTCACCTCGGTGGAGCCGACGGCGGGGCCGTCCAGGTCGACCCAGGTCGTCCGGAAGGCGTCGACGACGACCCAGACCAGGGCGGCGGCCGCGGCGACGGCCACGGTCAGGGCGGCCCAGCGGTTGCCGGAATCGGCGTCCGGGGAGCGGCCGATGGGGGCCCTGGTGAGCATCAGACCGAACAGGAGGAGGACGACGACGGAACCGACGTAGATGAGGACCTGCACCCAGGCGATGAACTCGGCCGTGAGCAGGAGGTACTCGACGGCGAGACCGCCGAGCGCCACCACCAGCCACAGGGCGGCGTGCACCAGCTGCTTGGTGGTGACGGTGACGATCGCGGCGCCGAGGGTGACCAGGCCGACGAGGAGGAAGGCGATCTCGACACCGGTCGGGGAGAGGAAGCCGTGGCTTTCGGCGGCGGTGGTTGTGGTTGTGGTTGTCGCCCATGCCGTGGCGGCTGCGAGGGTCACGACTCGCCCTCCCTTGGCTCGGCGGGTTCGGAGGGCTGGGAGGGTTCGGACGGCTTCGCCGGCCTGGGCGTGCCCGGCGCCGGGGGCTCGGTCTGGGCTGGCTGTTCTGCCTCGGGGGCGGGTTCGGCTGCCTCGGCGGCGAGTTTCTCGGCGGTTTTGCGGGCGGCGGCGAGTTCCTTCGGTTCCTCGGCGGCGGGGTCGAGGGCGGGCGGGGCCGGGACGGTCCACATCCACTCGCGGAGCTTGTCGCGTTCGTGGGTGAGTTCGTGGATGTCGGTCTCCGCGTACTCGAACTCCGGGGACCAGAACAGCGCGTCGAAAGGGCAGACCTCGATGCAGATACCGCAGTACATGCACAGGGAGAAGTCGATGGCGAAGCGGTCGAGGACGTTGCGGCTGCGCTCGCGGCCACCGGGAGCGACGGGTGGCACCGTCTCCTTGTGGGAGTCGATGTAGATGCACCAGTCCGGGCACTCGCGGGCGCACAGCATGCAGACCGTGCAGTTCTCCTCGAAGAGGCCGATGACGCCGCGGGAGCGCGGCGGAAGTTCGGGCTGGGCGTCCGGGTACTGCGCGGTGACGGTCTTCTTCGTCATCGTGCGAAGGGTGACGGCCAGGCCCTTGGCGAGGCCGGCGCCGGGGATCGGGGCCACGGTTACATCACCACCTTGACGACGCCGGTGAGGGCGATCTGGGCGAGGGAGAGGGGGACGAGGAGGGTCCAGGAGAGTTTCTGGAGCTGGTCCTCGCGCAGGCGGGGGTAGGTGACGCGCAGCCAGATGACGACGAAGGCGAGGACGGCCGCCTTCAGGAGGGTCCAGACCCAGCCGAGGCCGTCGGCGCCCCACGGGCCGTGCCAGCCGCCCAGGAAGAGGACGGTGGTCAGACCGCACAAGACGACGATTCCGGCGTACTCGGCGAGGAGGAACAGGGCGAAACGCAGGCCCGTGTACTCGGTGTACGCGCCGAAGATGATCTCCGAGTCGGCGACGGGCATGTCGAAGGGCGGCCGTTGGAGTTCGGCGAGGCCCGCCACGAAGAAGACGATCGCGCCGACGATCTGCCAGGGCAGCCACCACCACTCGAAGGCGGCGACGATGCCTGGGAGGGAGACCGTACCGGCCGCCATCGCCACCGAGGCGGCGGTCAGCAGCATCGGGAGTTCGTACGCGAGCAGCTGGGCGGCGGTGCGGAGGCCCCCGAGGAGGGAGAACTTGTTGGCCGAGGCCCAGCCCGCCATCAGTGAGCCGAGGACGCCCACGCCCATGACGGCGAGGACGAAGAAGATGCCCGCGTCGACGACCTCGCCGACGGCACCCTCGCCCGGGCCGATGGGGATGGCGAGAAGGACCAGGAGGTACGGGAGGAGGGCAACGGCGGGGGCGAGTTGGAAGATACGGCGGTCCGCACCCGTGGGGACAACGTCTTCCTTCTGTGCGAACTTCACGCCGTCTGCGACGAGTTGGGCCCAGCCGTGGAAGCCGCCCGCGTACATCGGGCCGAGGCGGCCCTGCATGTGGGCCATCACCTTGTGTTCGGTCTGACCGACGATCAGGGGGAACGTCAGGAAGACGACGAAGACGATGAGGAGTCGCAGGGCGACGTCCAGAGCGTCGTTCACTGCGTGCCTCCGGAGGGCGCCTCGGGGTCTGGGGTGGCGTCGGGCTGGGGTTTGTCGGGGGTTGTTTCGGTCGGGGGTTTCGGGGTCGCCTCGGGTTGTTGTGGGGCCTCGGGTTTCGGGGCTTGCTCGGATTTCGGGGTGACCTCGGGTTGCGTGGTGACCTCGGGCTGCGCACCGGTGGCTTCGCGCTTCGCCTCGGGCTCGTCGAAGGCGGGGCGGGCGTGGTGCCACGGGGCATCCGAGCTGCGCGGCACGGCGGGGGGTATCGGTGTGGAGGGAACCGTTGGCTCGCCGGTGCCCGGAGGTGTTGGCCCGGCGCCCTCCGCCGTTCCCTCTGATCCCTCCGCCCGCTGCGAGGCCGAGCCCTGGCTCGCGCTGCGCGCACGGCGGGGGCCCGCAGGAGCTGCCGGCCCCGGGGTCGAAGAGGCCGCCGGAAGCACCGGAGTCTCCGGAGGCGCAGGAGCCTCAGGAGCCTCAGGAGTCCCCCGAACCTCAGAAGTCCCCGGAGCCGCGGAAGCCTCAGGAGTCCCCGGAGCCGCGGGAGTCCCTGCAGCCGCAGGAGTCTCAGGAGTCCCCGCAACCGTCAGCTGGTCGAGGGCAGGAGCTGCCTGCTGGTCCGGGGCCGGACCTGCCTGCTGGTCACCGGCCGGGGGGCGGGGTTCGGTCTGCTGCTGGCTTGCCGAGCCCTGGCTCGCGCTGCGCGCGCGGCGCGGCGGTGCCGGGGCGTCCGCAGCGGCGCCGGTCCTCGTACCCGCACCGGCGGCGGCACCGGTGCCGGTGGCCTGGCTTGCCGAGCCCTCCCCCGCCGTACGTGCCCGGCGCACCGGACGGTCGCCGGCGGCGCGGCCGGCGCCGCGGGCCGGGCGGGCCGGGGCCGCCGGAAGCTGGCCCTTCAGGGGGCCCCACTCGTTGGGGTCGGGGACGCCGGGCGGAAGCATCTGCCGGCGCTTCGGCCCACCGTGGTCGGACTCACCGGGTTCCTTCGCACCGGGCCAGGCCTTGGCCACGCGGGCGGCGAGGACGAAGTCCTTGCGGAGGGGATGGCCCTCGAAGCCCTCCGGGAGGAGGAGCGGATCGAGGCCGGGGTGGCCCTCGAAGGTGACGCCGAACATCTCGTGGGTCTCGCGCTCGTGCCAACCGGCGCCCGCGTACACGGACACCGCGGACGCGAGGACCGGTGCCGAGTGCGGGACCGTCGTACGGACGAGAAGACGGCGTACCGGGGAGAGCGCCACAACGTGGGCCAAGACGCGGAAACCCGTGCCGGGTTCGTCGACGGCGCTCAGCCAGTCGAAGTACGTGCAGCCCAGGGTGGATCGCGCCGTCCGCAGGGCCTCGATCCAGGAGGTCGGCGGCACGTCGACCGTCAGGACCTCGTAGGACTCCTCGGCCGTGGCGTCCGGGCCGAAGAGTTCTTCGGCGGGGCCGGGAAGCCAGCCGACGGTCATCGGTCCTCCCCCGGGACGGGCACGGGCGGCTTCACCAGGCCGCTCTGGAGCGCGGCCGCGGACGGACGCGCCGCCCCGGCCCCGTAGCGCTCGCCCAGCGACTCACGGGCGATCTTCTCCTGGAGTTTCAGGATGCCCTGGAGGAGGGCCTCCGGGCGTGGCGGGCAGCCGGGGACGTAGACGTCCACCGGGATGATCTGGTCGACGCCCTTCGTGACGGAGTACGAGTCCCAGTACGGGCCGCCGCAGTTGGAACAGGCGCCGAAGGAGATGACGTACTTGGGCTCGGGCATCTGCTCGTAGAGGCGTTTGACGGCCGGGGCCATCTTGTCCGTGACCGTGCCCGACACCACCATCAGGTCGGCCTGGCGCGGGCCGGGCGCGAAGGGGATCACGCCGAGGCGGATGAAGTCGTGGCGGGCCATCGACGCGGCGATGAACTCGATGGCGCAGCAGGCGAGGCCGAAGTTGAAGACCCAGAGCGAATAGCGACGGCCCCAGTTCAGGACCACCTTCATCGGCTCGGGGGCCAGGCGGGAGAGCGCGCCCAGCCGCTTCGGCTCCGGCAGCAGAACCGGCTGCTCTGAGGTCTCCGGGGTCACGTCCATGTCAGGACGCCCTTCTTGTATGCGTACAGCAGGCCCACGGCCAGGAAGCCGAGGAAGATGAACATCTCCACGAGCGTCGCCGCGCCGTAGCCGGGCGCGGCGAAGACGGTCGCCCAGGGGAAGAGGAAGATCGAGTCGACCGCGAAGATCACGTAGAGGAAGGCATAGACGTAGTAGCGGACCTGAGTGTGGGCCCAGCCCTCGCCGACGGGGTCGACACCGCACTCGTACGTCAGAAGTTTCTCTGGGGTGGGGACGACCGGCCGCAGCAGGCGGCCCGCCCCGAAGGCGACGGCGACGAAGAGCACGCCCACGACGGCGAGCAGTCCGACAACCGAGTAGGACTGGAAGTAGTCCGCCGCGACGACAGTCCCGGTCGCCGTGACAACGGTCGGTTCCGGCACGTCAGCCCCTCACTCCCTGACCTCGCTGCGCCCCGTCGTGCGCACCGTCGCGCACTCTGTGATGCGCCCTGTTCGACGATCTGTACGGACGGGAGTCTAGGGCCTGCTAAAGAAACGGTAAGCAGCCCGTCACGGCTGGACCATCGTGGATGCCTCCGGCCCATCCGCCGCGGGGTCCTCGTCCGTGCCTCGCGGACGCGTGCGACGCGTGCGGCTCACGCGCCGCGGGACTCCCGTCCGTGCGTCCCTGTCACGTCCTATTGCACCTCGCGGGCCCATCCCATTGCCATCCCTACGCCCTCCCCTTCCCTTGCACCTCGCGTGGCCGTCCCGTTTCGTCCTGCGGGCGCGTCCGGTTTCACCTCAGGGGGTGGGGTTTTCCCCAGGGGATCGTGGCGGTCCACCTCATGGCGCGGCGGCTCGCGGCCGGGCAGGCTAGCGGATATGACCGAACGCATCACCTCTGTCGCCCTGCCGGACGCCCCGTCGGACGGGGTATCCGGCGGGACCTCCCGCAGGGCGCCCGACGCGACGCTCGACACGACTTCCGGCTCGGCCTCCGACTCAACCGCCGACGGGACCTCCGGCGGCGACCAGTTGCCCCCCGCCCGCCTCGCCCTGAACGGACGGACGTGGGCGGAGATCGCGCATCTCCTCGCCAATCTGCCGGTCTCGATCTTCGGCTTCGTGTACGTCGTGACACTGATATCCACGGGCGCGGCGCTCTCGGTGACAGTGGTCGGACTGCCGCTGCTCGCGGGCGGGCTGCTCGGCGCGCGGCAGCTGGGCAAGATGGAGCGGGCCCGGGCGCGGGCCCTGCTCGGCGTGCGGATCGACGAGCCGAGCCCGCTGCCGGTGCGCCGGACCGGCTTCTTCGCCTGGCTGTGGTCGAGCCTGAAGGACCCGGTGGGCTGGCGAACGGTGCTGTACGACTTCATCCGGCTCCCGTGGGGCATCGTCACCTTCACGGTCACACTCACGTCGCTGTTCGTGTTGTGGCCGGTACTGCCGTTCATCGCGCGGGGGCTGACGAACGTGGACCGGGCCCTGGTGCGCGGGCTGCTGTCGCCCTCCGACGAGTTGGAGCGGCGCATCGCCGAACTGGAGTCGGACCGCGGGGTCGTGGTCGACACGGCGGCGGCCGACCTGCGTCGCATCGAGCGGGATCTGCACGACGGGGCGCAGGCCCGGCTCGTGAACCTCGCGATGGGGCTCGGCCTGGCCAAGGAGAAGCTGCTGGAAGATCCCGACGCGGCCGCGGCCATGGTCGACGAGGCGCACGGCGAGGTGAAACTGGCCCTGCAGGAGCTGCGCGACCTGGCCCGCGGTATCCACCCTGCGGTCCTCACCGACCGGGGCCTGGACGCGGCGTTGTCGTCGGTCGCCTCGCGCTGCACCGTGCCGGTGAAGGTGACGGCCGACCTGGAGACGCGACCGGCCGCGGCCATCGAGGGCATCGCCTACTTCACCGTCTCCGAGTTGTTGCAGAACGTGAGCAAGCACAGCGGAGCGAGGTCCGCGTCCGTCGACGTGTGGCGGACCGACGAACGGCTGCTCATACAGGTCCGGGACGACGGGCACGGCGGGGCGGGCCTCGACGGCGGTACGGGGATGGCGGGGCTCGCGGACCGGCTCGGCGCGGTGGACGGGCTGTTCGTCATCGACTCTCCGCCCGGCGGGCCGACGACCATCACGGCGGAGCTGCCGTGGCGGGACCGGGGGGACGAGACCGCGCGGTAGCCGTAGCGCGCGGTAGCAGTGGCGCGCGGTAGCCGTAGCGCCTGACAGTCGTGCCGTTCCCCGCGGTAGCCGTGCCGCGCGGGTGCGGTCGTTTCGAGGTGCCGTCGGCGCCTGCCTCGTACGGCTGCCGCCGTCGTGACGTTCCGTGCGCCCATGCAGGTCTCCGGCGGTCTCCGGCCGGCTCCGGCTCCGGCTCCGAGGTAGGGAAAACCCCCGCTCCAAGACGCCGACCCGCTCCATGGCCGGAAAGTGCCGGGGACAACAAGGTGGAGGTACGAGCCGACGAGCAGGACGAGTAGAACGGACGACACCGATGGCCACGGAGTACGGACAGGGGTACGGGCACGGGAGCGGGCCCGGATTCCATGGGGCGGGCGCCGAGGCGCGGCGGCACCGCCTCCCGGCACCGCTGCGGGCGCCGATCGAGGCCCGCAGCTGGCGCGAGTTCTGCTACGTGATGCTGAGCCTGCCGCTCGGCATCATCATGTTCACGTTCGCCGTCACGATGTTCTCGCTCGGCGCCGGGCTGCTGGTCACCTTCCTGGGGATACCGGTGCTCGCCGCGGCCTTGGCGGGCTGCCGCGGGTTCGGTGCGCTGGAGCGGGCACGGGCGCGCGGGCTGCTCGGCGTCGAGGTGGCCACGCCGGAGCCGCTGCGAACAAAGAAGCGGGGGGTGATGGCGTGGATGGGGGCGATGCTGAAGAGCGGTTCGTCGTGGCGGCAGCTGCTGTACGCGCTGGTCCAGTTCCCGTGGGCGGTGTTCTCGTTCTCAGTGGCGCTGAGCTTCTGGGCGTGCGGCTGGACGATGCTGACGTATCCGCTGTGGTTCTGGGTCTTCCCGGTGTACGCCGGTCAGGACGGCCTTCAGATCTTCGGCGACGACACCCACAGCGTCCAGTTGGACAACCCCTTCGAGCTCACGGTCACGGTGCTGCTGGGGCTGCTGATCACCATGGCCACGCCGTGGATCGTGCGGGCGCTGACCTCGGTGGACCGGCTGATGGTGCGGGGACTGCTCGCGCCGTCGCGGCTGGCGACGCGGGTGGTCGAACTGGAGTCGGACCGGGGGGTCGTCGTCGACACTGCCGCGGCCGATCTGCGCCGTATCGAGCGGGATCTGCACGACGGGGCGCAGGCCCGGCTCGTCAACCTCGCGATGGGGCTCGGCCTGGCCAAGGAGAAGCTCACCGAGGATCCGCACGCCGCGGCGCGGATGGTGGACGAGGCGCACGGTGAGGTGAAGACGGCGTTGCAGGAGCTGCGGGATCTGGCCCGCGGGATCCATCCGGCCGTGCTGACCGACCGCGGGCTGGACGCCGCGCTGTCCTCGGTGGCCTCGCGATGCACGGTGCCGGTGCAGGTGGAGGTGGACCTTCCCGCCCGGCCCGCCCCCGCGATCGAGGGCATCGCGTACTTCACCGTCTCCGAGCTGCTGCAGAACATCAGCAAGCACTCCCGTGCGAGGCACGCCACGGTGGATGTCTGGCGCGTCGACAACCGGCTGATGCTTCAGGTCGTCGACGACGGGGTGGGCGGCGCCGATGTCTCCGCGGGGTCCGGGCTGGCGGGGCTGGCGGAGCGGCTCGACGCGGTGGACGGGATCCTGGTGGTGGACTCGCCCCTGGCCGGGCCCACCCGGATCACTGCGGAGCTGCCCTGGCGGGGGTGAGCGGAAATCGCTCCGCTCAGGGTGAGCGGGTTCGCTCCGCTCGGGGTGAACCGATTCGCCCCGCCGAGAGGTGAGCGGTGAGCCGGACGTGCGCGGTAGGCCGGCGCCAGGGTTGTTTCGCCCCCGCCGCCCCTACCCGGTCCCGTCTCCCCCTGGGACTCCGCCCCCAGACCCCCGTGTCGCGCTGACGCGCTCGTCCTCAAACGCCCGACTGGCTGAAGGCCGCCCCCGGCCGAAACCCGGAGTCATGTGCACCGATTCGCGCCACCCGGGCGCAGGCTGGTCCGAATGCTGGAATGCTGAGGACTGCCGTATGGGCAGAAACCAGGTGGCGACCGGGCGGGGACGAACCGGCGCGGGCCGGCGACGGGCTGTGGGGGGCCGAGAATCGTGGAGGACAGGGTGCGGGTGGTCATCGCCGAGGATTCAGTGCTGCTCAGGGAGGGCCTGACCCGGTTGCTGACCGACCGCGGGCACGATGTCGTGGCCGGTGTCGGGGACGGCGACGCGCTGATCAAGACCATCACCGAGCTGGCGGCCGAGGGCGCGCTGCCGGACGTCGTGGTCGCCGATGTGAGGATGCCGCCGACGCACACCGACGAAGGCGTCAAGGCGGCCGTACAGCTGCGCAAGCACCATCCCGGACTGGGCGTGCTCGTGTTGTCGCAGTACGTGGAGGAACGCTACGCCACCGAACTGCTGGCCGCTTCGAGCCGCGGCGTCGGCTATCTGCTGAAGGACCGCGTGGCCGAGGTCCGCGAGTTCGTGGACGCGGTGGTGCGGGTGGCCCAGGGAGGCACCGCGCTGGACCCCGAGGTGGTCGCGCAGCTGCTCGGGCGCAGTCGCAAGCAGGACGTGCTCGCCGGCCTCACCCCGCGGGAGCGGGAGGTCCTAGGACTTATGGCCGAGGGCCGGACCAATTCGGCGGTCGCGCGGCAGCTCGTCGTCAGTGACGGCGCCGTCGAGAAGCACGTCAGCAACATCTTCCTGAAGCTGGGTCTTTCCCCGAGCGACGGGGACCACCGGCGTGTTCTCGCCGTCCTCACCTACCTGAACTCCTGATGACCTGACACTGTGTCAGGTATCGAAATGCGTCAGAGGCGAGACCTGGCGCAGAAAGGATGCGCCGCGAGCGGCTGGAGAGCAAGCACCCAGGGGGAGGGTAAATCATGACAAGTCAGGGGCTCGAACCGTCTCAAAATGGTGTCCATCATGCGAACGGCCGCGGGAAGGCGACCCTTAGCGACGTAGGGTTGATCCTGGGAGGGCCTGCGGGAAGGCCACTCCCGGACAGCCGCCTCGAAGGAGGTTCAGTTAAGTGACCAGCAAGGTCAGTAGCCCAGCGGAGCATGCCGACGAAGCAGTCCTAGGAGAACTGGGGGAACAGCGCAAGCCGGCGGGGGCGAAACACGTCCGCCGCCTGGACCGGGTGATCATCCGGTTCGCGGGGGACTCCGGTGACGGCATGCAACTCACCGGCGACCGCTTCACCTCCGAGACGGCATCCTTCGGAAACGACCTCTCCACACTCCCGAATTTCCCCGCCGAGATCCGAGCGCCCGCAGGCACCCTGCCGGGCGTTTCGTCATTTCAGCTGCATTTCGCCGACCACGACATCCTGACTCCGGGCGATGCGCCCAACGTCCTCGTCGCGATGAACCCGGCCGCACTGAAGGCGAACATCGGCGATGTGCCGCGCGGCGCGGAGATCATCGTCAACACGGACGAGTTCACCAAACGGGCGATGCAGAAGGTCGGCTACGCCACCTCGCCGCTGGAGGACGGCTCACTGGACGGCTACAGCGTCCATCCCGTGCCGCTCACCACGATGACGGTCGAGGCACTCAAGGAGTTCGAGCTCTCCCGCAAGGAGGCCGAGCGCAGCAAGAACATGTTCGCGCTGGGGCTGTTGTCGTGGATGTATCACCGGCCGACCGAGGGCACCGAGAAGTTCCTGACCGCCAAGTTCGCGAAGAAGCCGGCCATCGCGGCGGCCAATATCGCCGCGTTCAGGGCGGGCTGGAACTTCGGCGAGACGACCGAGGACTTCGCGGTCTCCTACGAGGTCGCGCCGGCCGCCCAGACCTTCCCGGCCGGCGTCTACCGCAACATCTCCGGGAATCTGGCCCTGTCGTACGGTCTGATCGCCGCGAGCAAGCAGGCGGACCTGCCCCTCTACCTGGGCTCATACCCGATCACCCCGGCCTCCGACATCCTGCATGAGCTCAGCAAACACAAGAACTTCGGCGTGCGGACCTTCCAGGCCGAGGACGAGATCGCGGGCATCGGAGCCGCGCTGGGCGCGGCGTTCGGCGGCTCGCTGGCCGTCACCACCACCTCCGGGCCGGGCGTGGCGCTGAAGTCGGAGACCATCGGTCTGGCCGTCTCCCTGGAACTGCCGCTGCTGGTCATCGACATCCAGCGCGGCGGCCCCTCCACCGGTCTGCCGACCAAGACCGAGCAGGCGGACCTGCTGCAGGCGATGTACGGCCGCAACGGTGAGGCCCCGGTCCCCATCGTCGCCCCGCGCACCCCGGCCGACTGCTTCGACGCCGCCCTCGAAGCGGCCCGCATCGCCCTCACCTACCGCACCCCCGTCCTCCTCCTCTCCGACGGATATCTGGCCAACGGCTCCGAGCCGTGGCGCATCCCCGAAACCGATGAACTCCCCGATCTGCGCGTGCAGTTCGCCCAGGGCCCGAACCACACCCTGGACGACGGCACCGAGGCATTCTGGCCCTACAAGCGTGACCCTCAGACCCTCGCCCGACCGTGGGCGATCCCGGGCACGCCGGGCCTGGAGCACCGCATCGGCGGCATCGAGAAGCAGGACGGCACGGGCAACATCTCCTACGACCCCGCCAACCACGACTTCATGGTCCGCACCCGGCAGGCCAAGGTCGACGGCATCGACGTACCGGATGTCGAGGTCGACGACCCGTCCGGCGAGGCCACCACCCTGGTCCTGGGCTGGGGTTCGACCTACGGACCCGTCACCGCGGCCGTACGGCGGCTGCGTGCGGCCGGGGAGAACATCGCGCAGGCCCATCTGCGCCACCTCAACCCCTTCCCGCACAACCTCGGCACGGTGCTGGAGCAGTACGACAAGGTGGTGATCCCCGAGATGAACCTCGGCCAGCTCGCCACCCTCGTCCGGGCGAGATACCTGGTCGACGCGCACTCGTACAACCAGGTCAACGGCATGCCCTTCAAAGCTGAGCAGCTCGCCACGGCTCTTAAGGAGGCCATCGATGGCTGAGACGACCCCGGAAGGCACGGGCACGATCGAGGCGCTCACTCTGGTGCCCAAGGCCGAGGCCAGGCAGTCCATGAAGGACTTCAAGTCCGATCAGGAAGTGCGCTGGTGCCCCGGCTGCGGTGACTACGCGATCCTCGCCGCCGTGCAGGGCTTCATGCCCGAACTCGGCCTCGCGAAGGAGAACATCGTCTTCGTCTCGGGTATCGGCTGCTCGTCGCGCTTCCCGTATTACATGAACACGTACGGCATGCACTCCATCCACGGTCGCGCCCCCGCCATCGCGACCGGGCTCGCCTCCTCCCGCCGCGACCTGAGCGTATGGGTCGTGACCGGTGACGGTGACGCGCTGTCCATCGGCGGCAACCACCTCATCCACGCCCTGCGCCGCAACGTGAACCTCAAGATCCTTCTCTTCAACAACCGGATCTACGGGCTCACCAAGGGGCAGTACTCGCCCACCTCCGAGGTCGGCAAGATCACCAAGTCGACCCCGATGGGCTCCCTGGACGCGCCCTTCAACCCGGTGTCCCTGGCGATCGGCGCCGAGGCCTCCTTCGTCGCCCGCACCGTGGACTCCGACCGCAAACATCTCACCGAGGTGCTGCGCCAGGCCGCCGCCCATCCCGGCACGGCCCTGGTGGAGATCTACCAGAACTGCAACATCTTCAACGACGGCGCCTTCGAGGTCCTCAAGGACAAGCAGCAGGCCGAGGAGGCCGTGATCCGCCTGGAGCACGGACAGCCCATCCGCTTCGGCGCGGACGGCGCCCGCGGCGTCGTACGGGATCAGCGGACCGGTGACCTGAAGGTCGTCACCGTCACCCCGGACAACGAGGCACAGATCCTGGTCCACGACGCCCACTCAGCGTCCCCGACCACCGCCTTCGCCCTCTCCCGCCTCGCCGACCCCGACACCCTGCGCCACACCCCCATCGGTGTCCTCCGCTCCGTAGACCGCCCGGTCTACGACACCCAGATGGCCGACCAGCTCGACGCGGCCATCGAACAGAACGGCAAGGGCGACCTGGCCGCACTGCTCGCGGGCGGCGACACCTGGACCGTCGTCGGCTAGGACCTGTCCGGTCGATCACGGTGGAGGAAAGCCGCGGCACCTCGTCGATACCGGCGAGCGGGGTGTGGTGCGTGCAGCTGCAAGGCGGAGGAGGGCGTCGACGCGATGGGGGTCCCCCCTGTTCGAGCGAAGCCGAGAACTTGGGGGAGTCGGCAACCGACGACAACGCCACAGATGCGCGCCCGCCGCGGAGCGGCTGATGTCACTGCCACCCCGCGTCTCCGCCGTGATCGACCGGACAGGTCCTAGGCGGCCGGTTCGATTCGTACGACTTAGGCCGGTCGGTCTTACGCACGAATTTCTACGGCAACGAGGCTCGGGCCCTCAGGTCCGGGCCTCGTCGTATGCCTCACGGGCCTTCGTCACCTCGTCCATCCGGTCCGTGGTCCAAGCGGCCAGCGCGCGCACCTGCTCGGCGGCCTCCCGCCCCAGGTCGGTCAGGGAGTAGTCGACGCGCGGCGGGATCACGGGCTTCGCGTCCCGGTGGACGAGACCGTCGCGTTCCAGGGTCTGCAGGGTCTGGGCGAGCATCTTCTCGCTGACGCGTCCGATCGCGCGGCGCAGCTCGCTGAAGCGGTAGGGGCGGTCGAGGAGCTCGATCAGTACGAGCACACCCCAGCGGCTGGTGACGTGCTCCAGGACGAGGCGGTACGGACATTGCGCCTCGCCGTGGTCGTACTTGCCGACCGGTGTCGCATCCGGGGTTACTGCCATCTCACTTACGGCCATGCCAGTACCTTACTTCAAAGTGGGTACTTTCCCAGAGTTAGCGCACCTCCTATGGTTAGCGGCAGACCGCACCCCATGAGGAGTTGTTTCAGACATGAGCATCGTCGTCACCGGAGCCACCGGACACCTCGGCCGTTTTGTCATCGAAGGGCTGCTGGAGAAGGTCCCGGCCGATCAGATCACCGCCGCCGTCCGCGACGCGGAGAAGGCAGCCGGATTCGCGGCCCGCGGCGTGAAGATCGCGGTCGCCGACTACAACACCCCCGAGACCTTCGACGGCGTCATCTCCGCCGGCGACAAGGTGCTGCTCATCTCGGGCAACGAGTTCGACAAGGGCCGCGTGGGCCAGCACAAGGTCGTCCTCGACGCCGCCAAGGCCGCCGGGGCGGCACTCTTCGCGTACACCAGCGCTCCCGGCACCCTGACCGCCGCGCTGGCCGACGACCACCGGGGCACCGAGGCGGCGATCCTGGAGTCCGGCGTGACGTACGCCCTGCTGCGCAACGGCTGGTACAACGAGAACTACACCGAGAACCTGGCCCCGGTCCTGGAGCACGGCGCCGTCGTCCAGGCCGCCGGCGAGGGCAAGGTCTCCTCGGCCGCCCGCGCGGACTACGCCGCCGCGGCCGTGGCCGTACTGACCGGCGAGGGCCACGAGAACAAGACGTACGAGCTGGGCGGCGACACCGCGTGGAGCTTCGCCGAGTACGCCGCCGAGGTGGCCAAGCAGTCCGGCAAGGAGATCGCCTACAGCCCCGTCCCCCTCGATGTCTACACGGGCATCCTGACCGGCGCCGGGCTGCCCGAGCCGGTCGCCGCGATCCTGGCCGGCGTGGACGTGTCCATCGCGGAAAACCAGCTGGTCGTCACCAGCGGCGACCTGTCCCGGCTGACCGGCCGCCCGACCACGCCGATCGCCGAATCGATCGCGGCGGCACTGAAGGGCTGATCCCCTCTCGGGCCCTGCGCACCTCCCGCCCTGAGCCCCTCGGGCCCGGAGCTCCGCCACCCCACCCCCACCTGTCATGACCGTATGGCGATACGGGCATGACAGGCAGGGGCGCTCGGCGCTACCTTCTTGGAGGTCGCGCGGGAGCGGCGGTCAGCCGAGAGCTGCACAAACGGGACACGAGCGGGACATGAGGGGGCGGCGCCGGTGGCCGGGACGTCGAAGAGCGAGCAGCGCATAGGTCTGCTGAACGGCTTCGCGGCGTACGGCATGTGGGGGCTCGTCCCCCTCTTCTGGCCTCTGCTGAAGCCCTCCGGGGCCCTGGAGATACTCGCCCACCGCATGGTGTGGTCCCTTGGCGTGGTCGGCGTCGCGCTGCTGGTGATGCGGCGCTGGGCCTGGCTCGGCGAGCTGCTGCGGCAGCCCCGGAAGCTGGGGCTGATCACCATCGCGGCGGCCGTGATCACGGTCAACTGGGGCGTCTACATCTGGGCCGTGAACAGCGAGCACGTGGTGGAGGCGTCGCTCGGCTACTTCATCAATCCGCTCGTCACCATCGCCATGGGCGTGCTGCTCCTGAAGGAACGGCTGCGCCCGGTGCAGTGGACGGCGGTGGGCGTCGGCGTCGCCGCGGTCCTCGTGCTCGCCATCGGCTACGGGCGCCCGCCCTGGATCTCCCTCACGCTCGCCTTCTCCTTCGCCACGTACGGACTGGTGAAGAAGAAGGTCAACCTCGGCGGCATCGAGTCACTCGCCGCCGAGACCGCGATCCAGTTCCTGCCCGCGCTGGCCTATCTGCTGTGGCTGAGTTCGAGCGGCGAGGCGACCTTCGCCGCCGAGGGCGCGGGACACGCGGCGCTGCTCGCGGCGACGGGCGTGGTGACCGCGCTGCCCCTGGTCTGCTTCGGCGCGGCCGCGATCAGGGTGCCCTTGTCCACGCTGGGACTGTTGCAGTACCTGGCCCCCGTCTTCCAGTTCCTCCTCGGCATCCTCTACTTCCACGAGGCCATGCCACCCGAGCGCTGGGCCGGGTTCGCGCTGGTCTGGCTGGCGCTCTCGCTGCTCACCTTCGACGCGTTGCGCACCGCCCGCCGCGCGGCCCGCACGCTCAGGGCCGCGACCAGCGAGGAGCATCAGGGGGAGATCGCGGCGGCCCGACGGACGTATGACGAACGGGAGTCGGCAGCACGCTAGGGAACTTCCCCGCGGGCTACGGGATTTCCCTGCGGGCGCGGTGGGCGCGGACCTTGTGGCGGTTTCCGCAGTGTTCCATGGCGCACCAGCGGCGGCGGCCCGGACGGGATGTCTCGACGAAGACCAGAAAGAAAGGAACGGCTTCCCGCCATACGACACCGGGGCCGGCCCGGGCGTTTCCACTGCGCGCTCACGCACGTAACCGCTACAAGTAGTGGCCATGACACACACGCCCCCGCAGCCCGTGCACTGGAAGCTCGTCATCGACGCCGCCGACCCGCACGCCCAGGCCGACTTCTGGGCCGCCGCGCTCGGTTACACCGTTGAGGACAACAGCACGTTCGTCGAACGGCTGCTGAGCCTCGGCGCCCTGCCCGCCGAGGCCACCGTCGACTTCCACGGCCGTCCCGCCTTCCGGGACCTGATCGCCGTACGGCATCCGGACGATCCGTACGACGAAAAGAGCGGCACCGGGCTCGGGCGGCGACTGCTCTTCCAGCGCGTGCCGGAACCGAAAACCGCGAAGAACCGGCTGCATCTCGATCTGCACCCGGGCGACGGGCGGCGCGCGGACGAGGTGGCGCGGCTGACGGAGCTGGGGGCGAGCGCGTTGCGGCACGTCGAGGAACCGGGGGGCAAGTGGGTGGTGATGGCGGATCCGGAGGGGAACGAATTCTGCGTGCAGTGAGCGGTGAGCGTTCCTGATGGGTCGAGTCCGCTATACGAACTCCCCTGACCGGATTGCGCTCTTGACGGAACGTTGGCCTCAGCTTCACCATCAGGCACCCCATTCACTGTGGAACCCCTGTGGTTTCCCAAGGAGTTCGGAGCCCCCCACATGAAGCTCTCCGTTCCCGGGCGTGCCGTCCCGGCTGCCGCCGTCGCGGCCGTCACGCTCCTCACGACCGGCGCGACAGTCGGCGCGGCGCCCGCGCCGACAGCCGCGGCCGCCGCACCCGACCTCCCCGTGGCCAACGTCAAGGCCCATCTCGCCCAGTTGCAGTCCATAGCCACCGCCAACGGTGGCAACCGCGCCCACGGACGCACCGGGTACAAGGCCTCCATCGACTACGTGAAGGCGAAGCTGGACGCGGCCGGATTCACCACGACCCTGCAGCAGTTCACGTCCTCCGGCCGCACCGGCTACAACCTGATCGCGGACTGGCCCGGCGGCGACAGCAATCAGGTTGTCATGGCCGGGTCACATCTCGACAGCGTGACGACAGGGCCCGGCATCAACGACAACGGATCCGGGTCGGCGGCGGTGCTGGAGACCGCGCTCGCCGTCTCCCGCGCGCAGTACCAGCCCACAAAGCATCTGCGGTTCGCCTGGTGGGGCGCGGAGGAGCTGGGCATGGTCGGCTCGAGGTACTACGTGAACAACCTGTCCACAGCGAACCGTTCGAAGATCAGCGGCTATCTGAACTTCGACATGATCGGCTCGTCGAACCCCGGGTACTTCGTCTACGACGACGACCCCGCCATCGAGAAGACCTTCAAGGACTACTTCGCGGGCGTCGGCCTCGCGACGGAGCCGGAGACCGAGGGCGACGGCCGCTCGGACCACGCTCCGTTCAAGAACGTGGGCATCCCGGTCGGCGGCCTGTTCAGCGGCGCCGACTACATCAAGACGGCTGCCCAGGCGGCGAAGTGGGGCGGCACGTCGGGCCAGGCCTTCGACCGCTGCTACCACGCCTCCTGCGACACCGCGTCCAACATCAACGACACCGCACTGGACCGGAACGCGGACGCATTGGCGTACGCGGTGTGGGAGCTGTCCTCCTAGGAGCTGTCCTCCTAGGGCCTGTCGATTGGATCACGCCGCGGACGCGGGGTCTGGCACGCGCATCTGCGGCGACCGCACACCGCTGCTTTCCTCCACCGTGATCGACCGGACAGGTCCTAGGTGGCGTCGGCTCGGACGCCTGCGCGGTCGGCGAGGCGGGTCATGCGGGAACGGGCCGAATCGAGTTGCTCGAGGTCGTCGGCGGCGGGGCCGCCGTCGGCCACGAGCTCGGTCCACAGGCCGATCAGGTCCCGCCCGAGGTGCAGGCCCTGCGAGGGGTCGCGGACCGCGCGCCAGGCCGTGTACGCGCTCTGCACACTGCCGTACGCGGCGTCCGCGTCCTGATGGCGCCTGCGAACCTGGGCGAGGTCGAGCGACAGTTGGAACGACCTGAGCGCGTCACCCGCCAGGTAGGCGATGTACGCGGTCAGTTCCCGCAGCCGCAGCACCTCCGGGTGCTCGGGGCCCAGCGACCGCGACGCCTCGGCCACGGCCCGCTCGGCCAGCCCCGCGGCCTCTTCGATCCGGCCCTTCCTGACGGCCTCGTTGATCTGCGCCACGGGCCCCCCGAGGAAGGCCGCGCCCTCCGTCGCCGCCCCCGCCTCCCCCGGAGCCGGCGCCAGCACCGACTCCGCGACGGCGTCGAAACCACGCGCGGGAGTGGGCTTCGGCTCCCGCTCGGTCTCCATCACAGCCGGGGCCTCCATCGCGGGAACCGGCCGCTCGGGTACCGGGCCGAGCTCCTCCGGCGGAGGCGTCATGGCACCGGTGGCAGCACCCCGCGCCGCCTCCGGCTCCGGCACCGCCCGCGGCGCATGCGTCGCCGCGGCCCCGGGCAGCGGCTTCGGCTCCGGTACGGCCCGATGGGCGTGCGTCGACGGGGCCGGACCGCTTTGCGCCGGACCACTCGGCACCGGAACCTCGGTCACCCGCACCGGCTCCCCCGCGTATCGGCTCGACCCGTCCACGCACACCTCGAGCGGTACGACGAAGCCGATCCGTTCGTCGTGGATCGTGGCGAGGACGGGCCGGCCGGTGGCGAGGGCAACGTGGTGGAGATGGTTCAGGACGGCGTCCTGGACGGCCTCGCCGGGGGCGGCGGCGACCGGCATACCGCCGACCGTGGCTCCGCCCGCGGCGCCCTCGGCGGTCACCGGCACAAGCACCTCGATCGGAGGCACCCCGGAGGCTGCCGCCGAGCGCTGCCGCTCGAGTTCTTCGCGGCTGAGTCGAGACATCGATTCCCTCACTCGGGTCGATCGGGGGAGGAAGGAGAGGAAAGGAGAGGGGAGAGCGGACGGGCGGAGGGGCGAGACGGAGGAAGTCGAGGACGGGGATGTGGCCGGCGTGTCGGTGGGACCGTCATCGTCCGACGTCACCTCCCCTATCGTCCACGACTCGGAGACCTCGGACGCGCGACCACGTGGGGATCTGCGGTCTGGTGGCTTGGTTGGTTTCCCTTGATGGTTGCACGAGTCTTTCGGCTCACACCCGACTCTCGCGTCACCGCGGCGTCACAGACTCGTCCCAGGACCCCACACCCCGCTACCGAACCTTTCCCGGCGCCGTGAAGACCGACCGGCTGACGGGCCGACGACGTCTGACCAGCGAGGCTGGCCGGGGCTACGCCGTGATGTCCTTCGCCGTGAACCGCGCCCACGCCGCCGAGCCGAATATCGCCGCGTACAGGCCTTGCAGGCCGAGGTTGCGGACCAGGTCGTCCCGGTACACCGGGTCGCGCATGAGGTCGGCGAAGGAGAGCCAGTAGTGGGAGAAGAAGTACGGCTGGAGGGCGTGGAGCTGGGGGATCTGGTCGAGGATCTGGATGGTGATCAGCAGGCCGACGGTGGTCGCCATCGCCGCGATGCCGCTGTTCGTCAGCGTCGAGACGAACAGGCCGAGGGCCGCGACGCCGATCAGTGACGCGGCGACGACCAGCGCGATGAGGAGCGCGCGCCCCAACCCCTCGGCGAAGCTGATCCGCGTCCCGGAGATGGTGGTCAGTTCACCCAGTGGGAAGAGCAGCGCCCCCACCACGAGCGCCGAGACCGCCACCACCAGCGTCGCGACCAGGCAGAACGTCATCGTGGTCGCGTACTTCGTGATCAGCAGGCGGGTCCGGCCGGCGGGGGCTACGAGGAGATAGCGCAGGGTGCCGGCGTTCGCCTCGCCCGCGATCGCGTCGCCCGCGATGACACCGATCGCCATCGGCAGGAAGAAGGGAAGCGTCGCGGCGAGCGCCGTGAACACCAGGAACAGGCCGTTGTTGGTGACCTGCGCGATGAAGGCCGGTCCCTCGCCACCTCCGCCGCCCGCGGAGGAGCCGTCACTCGTCTCTATCTTGATGGCGACACCGATGAGAATCGGTACAGCCGCCAGCACGCCCAGCAGTGCGATGGTCCGCCACCGCCGGAAGGTCGTGACGAGCTCGCTGCGGAAGAGTCCGAACGTCCACAGCGGGCTGGGCGCGCGCCCGACATCGACCTGCGAGTCAGCTCCTACCTGTTCCGCCTGACCTGCCTGACCTGCCTGACCTGCCTGACCTGCCTGACCTGCCGGGGATACAGCCCCGCCCTTCGAAGCAGCGTTAGCCCGCGACATCGAATCCCTCCCCCGTCAGCGCCACGAACGTGTCTTCCAGCGAGGCCCGTTCGACCCCGAAGCCGCGTACTCGGACGCCCGCCGCGACCAACGCGGCGTTCAGGTCGGCGAGTTCCCGGTCCCGATCCGGCGGCTCGGCCGTCACCCCCGTCTCGGTCACCACCACGTCCGCGACCCCCTGCTCCTTCAGGACGCGCGCCGCGTCCCCGGGGTCGGGTGTGGTCACCAGAAGACGGCCCCGCGCCCCCGCCGCGAACTCCGCGACCGCGCCCTGCCTGATCAACCGCCCCTGCGCCATCACGGCCGCATGCGTGCACACCTGTTCGATCTCATCGAGCAAGTGTGAGGAGAGGAAGACGGTCGTGCCGTCCGAGGCCAACTCACGGATCAGGGACCGGATTTCCCGCATGCCCTGCGGGTCGAGGCCATTGGTCGGCTCGTCCAGGACGAGGAGGCGGCGGGGCTGGAGCAGCGCGGCCGCAAGCCCGAGCCGCTGCTTCATGCCGAGGGAGTACGCCTTCGCCTTCTTGCCCGCGGCGGCGGCGAGTCCGACCCGGTCGAGGGCGGCGGCGACGCGCGTACGCCTGGTGCGCGGGTCGGCGGTCGGGTCGGCGGCGTCGTACCGGACGAGGTTGTCGCGGCCGGAGAGGAAGCCGTACAGCGCGGGGCCCTCGATGAGCGCGCCCACGTGCGGGAGCACGGCGCGGGTGGCGCGGGGCATAGGCTGCCCCAGCACGCGCGCCGTGCCCGAGGTCGGCTCGATCAGGCCCATCAGCATGCGGATGGTGGTGGTCTTGCCCGAGCCGTTCGGTCCCAGGAAGCCGAAGACGCTGCCCGCCGGGACGGTCAGATCCAGGCCGTCGACGGCGAGCTGCCCGCCGCGGTAGCGCTTGGTGAGCGCGCGGGTGGCGATCACCGTGTCCTCGCCGGGCACGGTGTCGGTGCCGGTGCCTCCCGTGTCGTCCACCAGATCGGGCTCCGCGGCAGACAGTTCCTCCATGGGCTCCCTCGATTCGTCGTGCACGCGGCGAACCTACTGGGCCGCGTCGGCCGCCTTCACCAGCGCGTCCTTGGTGACCGCACCGGCGTACACCTTGCCGTCGTCCGTGATCAGCGCGTTGACCAGGCGGGTCGAGAAGACCGTGCCCGAGCCGAACTTGCCGGTGACCTGGTCGCCGAGGACGTCCAGGATTCCGGAGAAGTCGTCGCTGCCGGACGCGGAGCCCGACGGCAGGCCCTGGCCGCCGGTGTCGAACTCGGCGATGGAGTTCCAGCCCTCACCTATGACCTTCAGGCCGTCGAGTCCCTGGCCGATCCCCTGGCCGATCCCCTCGCCGGACTCCGGCGCCTTCGCGTCCTCGCCCTCGGTGACCTTCGCACCCTTCGGCGGGGTGAAGTCGAAGGTCGAAGCGGCCGGCTCGGCGAAGTCGACCTTGGTGAAGCCGGCGTCCACGACGGCGGCGCCGCCACTCGCCGGGGTCAGCGTGAACTTGAGCGGCACCCCGGTCTTCGCGTCCACCACGACGGTGATCGCGCCGACCGTGGAGCCGGACTGCTTCGGCTTGATGAGCAGCTTGTAGCCGTCACGGCCCGCGATCTGGGCGGTGCCGTCGACGGTTACGGAAGTCGTGTCGTCGACCGCCTTCAGGGCCTCGTCGGCGAGTTCCTTGGGCGTGGCCGGAACATCCTCCGGCGCCTTCTCCCTCGCACCCTCGGACTCGGGGGCGGTCGAGTGGTACACCTCGTTCGACTTGCTGTCGTACGCCCATACGTCGTCGCCGTTGCGGATGACGCTGTACTCGGCGGCGTTGTCCAGGACGGAGATCTTGCCCTTGTCCGGGCTGTCGACCGCGACGCGCAGCGTGTGCGTGCCGGAGGCCAGCTCTATGAGCTTGGACTGCGGGTCCGCGGAGGAGCCGTCGTCGCCCTCTGCGGCGCCGGACATGAAGCCGCTCTCCAGCCCTCCCAGGTCGGGCAGCCCGAAGTCGGTGCTGATCTTGACCATGCCGGACAGCTGCTGGGCGTCCGACTCAGCGATCTTCTCGATGAGTTGCTGTGCGGTGATGTCCGGCAGGCTGGGGTCGCCGGAGTCGGCGAGCGCCGGTACGAGCCCGATGGTCGCCGCCGCCACCCCCACCACCGCGACCGGGACGACATACCGCGCGGCCTTGCGGCGGCCCGCGCGCATGTCCTCGGCCTGGGCCTTGCCGGTGCTCGTGCGGTCGTCGGATTCGTACGGATCCATCGGTGACATCGGTGTCTTCGGTGCCATGTGTGCCTTACCTCCGTCGTCGGCGGCGGCCTACCGTCCTGCACTTCTCCACCCGTGTAGCCGCCATTCTCACCCGAACCGGTGAGAAGTGTCGGGGGTCTGAGGGGGGTCCCCAGAAAACTGCTGCCTCAATCAGACCAAATCGGCTGACGGGAAGCGTCAGACCGCGGAGCCAACCTCGCGTACTCCTGCGGTATGACGTGAGGAGGCGGTGGCTGCCCCGACCCGTAGGGGTTGGGGCAGCCACCGCCTCGCACCAGCGGGTCGGCGCGCCGCGGATCAGCGCTGTACGAACACGTAGTCCGCCTGGTACGGCACGCCCACGATCGTGCCCGGTGAGCAGGACCCGGCCGGGGCGACGCCGCCCACGGTGTTGAGGCGCAGGATCTCCTGCGTGTCGGCCAGCAGACCTCGGTGCTTGCCGGACTGGGTGGCCTTGAGGTCCAGCTCGGGGATGTTCTTGTCGCCGTTCGGGGTCCTGGAGATCACCGACCCGGTGACCGCACTGCGGTCGGGCGCGACCCACTGCGGCGTACCGGAGTTGGGTTTGACGAACGTGTGCGCGATGCTGCCGCCGAGCACGGCCGAGACGTCACGCTGGGCGAAGGCGTAGCCCCCTCCCTCGGCCAGCTTGCACTCGTAGATCTGCTTGCCCTTGACGACGGAGGCCTGGAAGTTGTCGAGGGCGTCCCGGAAGTCGAAGGAGCCGGTGACCTTGTGGAGCTGGCCGCGCACGGCTCCGCCCGGGAACTCGGCGGTGTGCAGATTGGCGTAGAACGCGCCGGGATCGTTCTTCAGCTGCTCGAGCAGGGCGGTGTCCTTGACCTTCACCGTGCCGACCACATGGTGGCCCTTGATCTTCCCGAGCAGCTTGGTGAAGTCGACCTTGACTCCGCCATTGGCGCCCTTGGCGCCCTGGTGGATGTGGAGCAGGGTCGGCTTGCCGGTGCCGCGCCAGGTCACGGCGACGGACACCTTGTCGCCCTTGACCTTGATGAACTCCAGCGCCGCGCCGTCCTTGTCGCCGACGGCGGGGCCGCCCTGCACGGGTACCTCGTTGGCGCCGTTGAGGCTGGTGGCGAGGATGGTGCCGCCGGTGCCGCCCATCACTCCGCTCTGCACGGCGATGGTCTGGTCGCCGTGCGCGGAGTGACCCTTGCTCCCATGGCTGCCGCTGTCGGCAACCGCCGGGATGACAGCGGCGGCGACACCTGCCGCGGCGGCCACCGCGACAGCCGCCAGGATCAGGCTCCTACGACGCCGCGGAAACGTGGCGTCGGATCGGGCGGTGGATCGGGTGGTGGATCGGGCGTTAGATCCCATGATTCTGTTTTCTCCCCGTAATTCAGCTGACACCCCCTGCGTCAGCTTCTGGGGAGGTTTACGGAATGGATCTGAGCTTGGACTCAATCTAGGAATGTGACCTGCGCCACATACACTTACGGTCCGTTCCGCGCTCGCGAAACCCTCACCCGGCCCGGTGCACCACCGCATCGACCAGCTCCACCAACGCGGCCTTCGCGCCACACTCAGGCAGCGGAACCAACGCCGCCCGGGCCTCCTCCGCATAGCGCACGGTGTCCCGCCGCGCCTGCTCGAGCGCGGGATGGACCCGCAGCAGCGAAAGCGCCTCGGCGTGCCGGGCGTCGTCCGTCAGATCGGAGTCGAGCAGCTCGCACAGCGCGATGTCCTCGGCCAGGCCGAGCCGCTCCGCCCGCTCACGCAACCGCAGTACCGGCAGCGTGGCGATCCCCTCGCGCAGATCCGTCCCCGGCGTCTTTCCCGACTCGCGCGAGTCGGACGCGATGTCCAGCACGTCGTCCGCGAGCTGGAAGGCGACACCGAGCCGCTCCCCGTACTGCGTCAGCACGTCGACGACCGTCTCGTCGGCGCCCGACATCATCGCGCCGAACCGGCATGCGACGGCGACCAGCGACCCGGTCTTGCCGCTGAGCACGTCGAGGTAGTGCTCGACCGGATCGCGCCCGTCGCGCGGCCCCGCCGTCTCCAGGATCTGCCCGGTGACGAGCCGCTCGAACGCCTCGGCCTGGATGCGGACGGCCTCGGGTCCGAGGTCGGCCAGGGTGTGCGACGCGCGGGCGAAGAGGAAGTCGCCGGTGAGGACGGCCACCGAGTTGCCCCAGCGGCTGTTCGCGCTGGGCACTCCGCGCCGCGCGTCCGCCTCGTCCATCACGTCGTCGTGGTACAGCGTGGCGAGATGAGTCAGCTCGACGACCACGGCCGAGGGCACGACACCCGGCGCGTACGGATCCCCGAACTGCGCGGCGAGCATCACGAGCAGCGGGCGGAACCGCTTCCCCCCGGCCCGCAGGAGATGCTGCGCGGCCTCCGTAATGAAGGGGACCTCGCTCTTGGTGACTTCGAGCAGGCCCTCCTCCACGGCCGTCAACCCGGCCTGGACATCGGCTTCGAGAGCCTGGTCCCGCACGCTCAGCCCGAACGGCCCGACGACGGTCACGAGAGGTTCTCCTGTCTGCTGACGATCACATGGCGAACTCGGTCGATCATTCGGTCGATGACACGGTTTGTCGATGTGTCGCTGCCATCACTCAAGTCAGCGTATCCGGTCACGTTTCGATCACCACGAGCGCCCACCGTCCCCACTGTCGACTTCCTCCCGACTTCCCCCTCGCTTGCCACCCGATGCCCCCGGGCGGCAGACGGCCCCACGCCGAGCAACGGATTGCGCCGCGCCAGGGTGGCATCGAGGCATGGGTGATATGTCCTTGATCTGCTGGTATGAATCGACACATCCGGATCGAACGGAGCCATACGAACACGAGGCACAGGAACACGGGGCATAAGAACACGGTGACGCTTCAGGGCGCAGTCGCGTAGGGAACGCTCGTCCATATGGCCTCAGTCTCGGGCCTCCCTCACCCTCCGGCCGCACCACACCACGCACCCCGTCCACCGAGGTCACCCACTCTCCCGAGGTCACCCCGATGAACCCGCTGAACCCACACATCCGTACGTCCTTCCCGTACGAGACGACTCACGAGGACCTCTGGATCCCACTCCCGGACGGCACCCGTCTGTACGCACGCGTATGGCGCCCGCTGACCGACGAGCCCGTACCCGCCCTCCTCGAATACCTCCCGTTCCGCCTCACCGACCGGACCGCAACCCGCGACTGGCAGCGCCACCCCTGGTACGCGGGCCACGGCTACGCGTCCGTCCGCGTGGACATCCGTGGCCACGGCAACTCGGAGGGCATGCCGACGGACGAGTACGCTCAGATCGAGCTGGCCGACGGGGTGGACGTGGTGGACTGGCTGGCAGCCCAGCCCTGGTGCAGCGGCAGTGTGGGCATGTTCGGCATCTCCTGGGGTGGCTCCAACTCCCTCCAGATCGCGGCCCGCGCGCCCGAGTCGCTCAAGGCGATCGTCACGGTCTGTTCGACGGACGATCGCTATGACAACGACGTGCACTACATGGGAGGTTCCGTCCTCGCGGTCGACACGCACGCGTGGGCGGCCACGATGCTCGCGTTCGTCGCCCGGCCGCCGGACCCGGCGCACGTGGGCCGGGTGATGTGGCGCGACATGTGGGTGAAGCGGCTGAAGGCGGTGGACCCGTACGTTCACACCTGGCTGGCACACCAGACCCGCGACGCGTACTGGCGCCACGGCAGCATCCGCGAGGACTACGGAGCGATCCGGGCGGCTGTCCTCGCGGTGGGCGGCTGGCACGACCCGTACCGCGACACGGTGCTGCGGCTGGTCGAGAACCTCCCGCCGGACCGCGTACGCGGCCTGATCGGCCCCTGGTGCCACGAGTACCCGGACAGGGGTCTCCCGCCGGGTCCGGCGATCGGCTTCCTGCAGGAAACGCTGCGATGGTGGGAGCACTGGCTCAAGCCGCCCGGCTCGCTCCCGGACCCGTCCACCGGCTCGGGCACTGGCCCGTCCACCGGCCTGGGCACCGACTCGCGCACCGACCCGGGCACCGGTCCAAGCGTGATGCCAGAACCACTCCTGCGCTCCTACGTCATGGACGCGCACGCCCCTGCCACGACCTACGCCACCCTCCCCGGCCGCTGGGTGGGCGACGCCGCCTGGCCCTCCCCTTCCGTGACCCCGATCTCGTACCCACTCCAGGGAGCACCGGTACTGGTGCGTTCCCCCCAGCACACCGGCGTGGACGCGGGCCGCTTCTCCCCCTTCGGCAACGACGCCGATCTGCCGCCCAATCAGCGGGAGGAGGACGCGCGATCCGCATGCTTCGAGTTCGAGGCCCCGGAGGAGACCTGGATCCTGGGCCGCCCGAGGCTCCGTCTGCGTCTGACATCCCACTCGCCCCTGGGCCAGGTGATCGCCCGGGTCTGCGACGTGGCTCCCGACGGCGCCTCGACCCTGGTGACCCGGGGTGCACTGAACCTGTCAGCGCGCCATGGCCGTGACCAGGCGGTTTCCTGGAAACCGGGCTCTACGGAGGAGGTGGTTTTCGACCTGACCGGCATCGGCTACGCGTTCCCGCCGGGGCACCGCATCCGCCTCTCCGTCTCCTCGGCGTACTGGCCGTGGATCTGGCCCCAACCGGGCTCGGAGGCGGGCTTCACCCTGGACCCGAACGGCAGTTCCCTCGAACTTCCCGTACGAGCGCGCGAGTCGGACCCCTCGATCGCCTTCGAGGAACCCGAGCAGTCCGAACCCCTCGGAGTGGCCTCCCCGACCACCTTCGACGAACCCCGCCCGGAACGTGTCGTCGTACGCGACGTGGCGAAGGGCGAGTGGCGCCTGGAGGTCGACCCCCACCACGGTGGCACCCGCGTATACCCGGACGGCCTCGAATGCACGGAGGACGCACGGGAGATGTACACGATCCAGGAGGTCGACCCTCTGAGCGCCCGCGCGCGCTCGGACTGGTCGATCCGCCTCCACCGCCCGGACCTGGCATGGAACGCCACAGTCGAGACGCACTCCGAAATCACCTGCGACGCTGAGGACTTCATCACCTCTAACGAACTGATCTGCAAGGACGGCGACGAGGTGGTCTTCCATAGGACATGGGAGAGGAGATTCCCCCGCACGGCGGCCGTCGCCGACGCGGCGCCCCACTGGAGTCCCGGCGGCGCCTTGGGGTAGCCCTGAGGACCGTGGCACGGACCGAAGAATTCCTCATGGACCTCGACAAGGGGATGCTCGCGTACTTCCGCGAGCTGGCCCACGAGATGGTGACGCGCTTCGGGGTCTCGCGGGCGGAAGCGGTGGCGAGAATCAACAGGGCTTACTCAGCGGCGAGTTCGCCCCGTACCCCGACCTGATGTGCCACGAACTCCCCGAATACTGGGCCTACGGCCTCTACTTCAAGCCCGACGCGGGCCGGCTCCCGGACGAAGACACGGACATGGACCTGTCGGTGTGAGAGGTGCGGCCGACCCTGCCCGACGGCTCTGCCGCCTGGACACTCGAAGCGTAATGCCCGAGTTGCCCCCATTGCCGCTTTACTCATGCTTGGTCGCGTGAAATGGGTCACGCCCGGACGCGCGTGAACCCCTCCCCTCGCTCAGCTATTCCCCCTTTGCGGACGGCAAGTTGAGCGTCACGTTCCGGAATAATCGGGCAATTCATCCCTCGCTCCGACCAGGAGAAAGCGATCTACACCGGGAAATCAGGCCTTGTTTCCGACATGTGCTCTCGCATACGTTCACGTCGATCCGGACGGACCGCCCAATCCTGCCGCCGCCCGGATTCCCACCCACCCACCCACACGCGCACGGCAGGAGCGGGGGACCCAAGCACATCGCCGATCCGGACTCCGGAGCGGCTAGGGGTGAAGCCGCACCCAAACGCGGCCGGGCACCTCCCGCCCGAACCCGACAGCTCACCTCGCAGGCGCCGGAGAGGACTTCACCATGGCCGCACGTCAGCACCGCCACCCCAGGACCAGCACCCTCACCCGCGGTTTCATCGCCGCGGCAACGGGCGGAGCCGCCCTCGTTCTCCCGATCCTGGGCGCGACCGGCGCGCAGGCCGCCTCCGCCGGCCCCACCCCTCAGGTCCAGCTCATCACGTACAAGGTGGTCGCGGGTGACACCCTGGGCACGATCGCCGCGAAGTACCCCAAGAGCGGTGGCTGGAAGAAGCTGTACGAGGCCAACAGTGCGGTCATCGGCGCCGACCCGACCACGCTCCGCCCGGGCCTCACGCTGACAGTGGGCACAAAGACCATCAAAGCCTCCCCCAAGGCGACCACGGCCGCCCTCGCCTCGGCGAAGACCTACACCAACAACCTCGACGGCTGGATCAAGCAGTCGCTGGACATCATGGCCAAATCCGGCATACCGGGCACCTATAACGGTATCTACCGCAACGTCATGCGCGAGTCCTCCGGAAACCCCTTGGCCATCAACAACTGGGACTCCAACGCCAAGGCCGGCATCCCCTCCAAGGGCCTCCTCCAGGTCATCGACCCGACCTTCAAGGCCTACCACGTGCCCGGCACATCGATGAACCCCTACGACCCGGTCGCGAACATCACGGCGGCCTGCAACTACGCGGCGGCGAAGTACGGCTCGATCGACAACGTCAACGGACCCTACTGAACAACGTCAACGGGGCCCACCGGCCGCGGAACCACCGCACTGGAGACACCGCCCCGGAAACAACCGCTCCGGAACAACCGCTCCAGCACCACCGCGATCCCATCCTCCTCGTTCGACAGGGTCACCTCGTCGGCCACCGCCTTCAGTTCCGGGTGGGCGTTGGCCATGGCGACCCCATGGGCGGCCCAGTCGAACATGGGGATGTCGTTGGGCATGTCACCGAAGGCGATGGTCGCGCCGGGGCTCAGCCCCAGGTGCTCGGCGGCGAGAGCCAGGCCCGTCGCCTTGGTCACGCCGCATGGCTGGAGTTCGACGGTGCCGGGACCCGACATGGTGACGGTGGCCAAGGATCCCACCGCGCCGCGGGCCGCCGAGGCCAACTCGTCGTCGGACAGTGACGGGTGACGGAGCAGCACTTTGCTGATCGGCTCCGTCCAGAGGTCGTCACGGCGCCCCACCCGTACCGCGGGAAGGGTCGGATGCGGCATGACGTACCCCGGCTCGATGAGCGTCAGTCCGTCCACGCCGTCCTGGTCCACCGCCGCGTAGAGCAGCCCGACCTCCGCCTCGATCTTGCCCAGCGCCGTCTCCGCGAGCTCCCGGTCCAGGGTCACCGACCACAGCAGGCGGTCCGCCCCCGCGTCGTACAACTGCGCTCCCTGTCCGCACACCGCCAGCCCCGCGCCGCCGAGTTCATCGAGGAGCGGTCGCACTCTCGGCGCCGGGCGCCCCGTCACGACCAGGTGCCTGGCACCCGCCGCGACCGCCCTCGCCAACGCGGCCCGGGACCGGTCGGAGAGGGTGTCGTCGCCGCGGAGCAGCGTTCCGTCCAGGTCAGTGGCGATAAGTGAATATGCAGTCGGAGCGGCCATGATCCGAAGAATACGGATCGAACGGCTCATCGGCCCGGCGTGAACCGGACGACGTCCGGTATCCCGTCAGCAACGCCGTTCACCGTAAGGGGTGTACGAGGTCCTGTTCCGCCCGCATGGTCATGCGGGGCGAGGTCCCCGGCGTGACGCCCGACTGGTCGGTGGCGCGTCGGAGAGGAGCAGCCCCCACCCCGACTCGTCACTCTCCGTCGGCCCGCACGCGTCTGATCTCCGGATTCATGTGACAGAGCGTGGCTACCCTGTCCGACCCTGACGGCGTTCGGACGTGTCCGTACGCTGACCGCCCTGGGGTGTACAGGGCGGTTCCGCTGTGTGTGGAGGTGAGCGCGGCGGTCGGAATGGTCCAGGACAGCGCGAACGAATCCGAGTGGGATGTCACTCCGGAGGATGACGCGACTGCGACGGCCGTGACCACCGGCAGCCAACTCGAGCCCTGACGCGAGGGGTTGAGCCGCCCCGCCCTATTCGCGGTTCTCACAGGTTGCAAGGGAAAACCGCGCGCGTGGCGTGAGGCACCGTCTCCCTGCCGGAGCAGACAGTCGAGTTCTACGGGGCATGCCCCGGAAGCCGCAGCCTTCCTCCCCCTTTCCCCCGCCCGTACGGTCACCTCACCCGTACGGTCACCTCACCCGTGCGCCGCCACCACATGCTTGGCCACCCGCGGCGAAGCGAACTCCGTGCCACACACGAACCGCATCACCGGCCCGTACGAAGCCGCCGCCGGCAACCCCGTGAAGTACAGCCCAGGAACGGAGGACCGGTACCCGGCGCCGAGCTTCGGCGTGCCGCGGCTCACCGCCAACTCCGTACGCAACTCGTGGCTCAGGAAGTCCATCGCGGCGATGTCGACGCGGTAGCCGGTCGCGGATATGACGTGGTCGGCGGAGAGCTCCTCGGTCCGGCCGCCGTCCGGGGTCCGGACGGCGAGGACGGGCCGGCCGTCGGAAACCCCGGCGCGGACGATCCGGGACACCTCGCTGACCTCGACCTTGGCCTCGAAGCGGTCGCGGAGCCACCACGCGCCGAGGGGGCCGAGCACACGCCGGACGAGATAATGCCGGGTCCGGGCGGGCAAGTACCGGTAAGGGTGCGGGTAGTAGCTCAGCACCCAGAGCGACCAGGCACGTCCGAAGGGCGACTCCGGGCGCAGCTTCGGTTGCCTCCAGGGCGGCGCACCGAAGGCGACCTTGCCGCACCCTCGGGACACCACCCGTACCCGTGCCCCCACCTCCGCGGCGAGCGCCGCCGTCTCCAGGGCGGACTGGCCCGCTCCGACAATGATCAGCTCCTTGCCGGCGAACCGGCTGAGGTCGTGATGCTGGGAGCTGTGCGAGACGGGACCCGTGAGCGAGGGCCCGTCCGTCGCCGCGCCCGCGAGCTCCGGCGGCAGATGGGCGAGCCCGGACAGCCCGGTGGCCACCACGACGGCACGCGCCGTGAACAACTCGCCCGAGTCCAGCTTGAGTTCGAAGCCCTCTCCGCCCTTGCGGTCGACGGAAACGACCCGCACCCGCTCCAGCTCGGGCACCAACTTCTGCTGAAACCACTCGCCATACGCGATGAACGTCTCGACCGGGATGACGTCCTCGTCCGCGACGAGCCGGGGAATTCCTGCCGCCATGCAGTAGTCGAGGATCGTGTGGCCGCGCTGCGGGGCGTCGATACTGGACGCGGCCGGGGTCGACTTCAGGAGCATCCTCTCGGGCATGTGGTCGCGCCAGCTCACCATGGGCTCTCCGAAGACGCGCACCGGGATGCCGCGCGCCCGCAGATGGGCAGCGGTGGAAAGGCCGAACGGCCCGGCACCGATGACTGCTACCGGATGATTCACGAAGTCCCTCCCCAGGACATGCTGTGCCGCGCGTCGCGCGGTCGTGCCTACTCCGTGTCGTGCCTACGTGCCTACTTCGTGGTCGTACGGGTGCTGGTGCCGACGCTGGTGCTGGTGCCGACTCTGGTGCGGCCTTCCCGGCGCTTGCTCCGCCACAGCTGATACAGGTGCTTCACGCCCGGCCGCACGAAGCGCGCGAGCATCGTGAAAAACGGCCACAGGTCGTCACCCGCGAGCCAGGCCAGCTCCGTACCGCTCGCGTGAACCGGCGCGTGCGGCGTCGAATAGCCGCTGCGTCGGTAGGCGAGCAGGGCCGGCAGGTCGATGTTCTCCACGATGTAACGGTGACCGACTCTCTGTTCCCCCTCGGGAACGCTGCGCCCGGTCAGATCAAGATGCATGGCACGGACGACGTCGATCCCCGACTCGCTCTCGAAGAGTCGGAACTGTGCGCCCACCCGTGGGTTGAAGTCGAGGAGCTTGTACTGTCCATCGCGCCGGTCGAAGCGCAGGTCGAGGTCGATGACGCCGCTGAAGCCGATCTGTTTGATGAAACGGGCGGCGACATCCGCGAGTTCCGGATTGTCGACGACATACGCATTCGCCGTCATTCCCGCGTGCGGCGGCCAGGAGCGGACCTTCACGCCCGTGAACATCGCGAGCGGCGTCGAGTCCGCGTCGAAGTACGCGTGCACGATCCAGTCCTCAGCCTCCTCCCTCGGCAGATACTCCTGGAGGATCACACCCGGGTGATCGCCCCAGTCCCGGGCGAGCTTCAGCAGCCCCTCAGGGGTCTCGATCCTTGTCGTCCCGCTCACGGCCGGCCGGCTGCGGCGTACGAACGCTTCCCGGTTCTTGGCGACGAGGGGAAAGCGGGCGCTCTCGGCGAACGCGACGATCTCCTCGTACGACTGCGGGAAGGCGGCCGCCGGGCTGGGGACGCCGTGTTCCATGCAGAGTTCGTGCAGGCCCTGCTTGCTGGCGAGGCGGCGGGGCAGCTTGGCGTCCACCCGCGGGAAGAGAAAGCGGTCCCCCAGCTCCTCCTGATGCTCGGCGATCAGGACGGCGGCCTCCTCATCCGTCGGGACCAGGACCGTCGGCCGTCCGATGCGGCGGCCGATCCGCAGCAGCCCCTCCACGAGCCGCTCCGGCTCCTCCGTCCCTGTCGTCTGCCAGACGAAGGCGCTGCGCAGATAGCGCGAGGCCGCCGCGGGCGTGTAACGGTCCTCGGCAATCGCATACATCGGTATGCCGAGGCGGCCCAGACTTCGGATGGCGCCCACTCCACCGTGGTGCAGCGGATAGTCGCCGAACTTCACGATCAGGCCCGGTACGTCCTGGTCAGCGTCGACCGGCACGCCTCTGGCGCCCCTGGCCACGGGTCCCCCCACGTGTCCCCCCTACGGACCGGACCCACCCCGTCCGTGTCCCCAAAGGACGCTAAGCCGGAATTGCCACGTCCAACAAGGTTCCCGATTCGGACATTGCGAACTCTTTAGGCACTGCCACAGCACAGCCACTCCCCCGTAACGTGTGCCGCGACCACATGGAACACGTTGACCACGCGGAACGCATGGATACCGTGGCGAACACGAAAGTGAGGCGACACCCCGATGCCCCCCTTCGATGTCCCCGAGGGCGACCCCTTCGGTCCGCACAATCTTCCGTACGGCGTCTTCAGCCGGGCGGACCCGTCCGAGCGGAGCATCGGCGTCCGGCTCGGCGACCACGTGCTCGACGCGGGCGCAGCGGCTCAGGCGCTCGGCTCCCCCTATGCCGACCTGCTCGCGCGGTCGACCTTGAACCCGCTGCTCGCGGCGGGCCGCACGGCCTGGTCCGACGTACGCCGCGCGCTCACGGCATGGGTGACGGTGCCGGCCTACCGAGAGACCGTCGAACCTCTCCTCCACCCCCTCGCGGAGGTGACGCTGCACCTCCCCTTCGAAGTCGCGGACTACGTCGACTTCTACTCCTCCGAGAACCACGCCCGTAACGTCGGACAGATCTTCCGCCCCGACGCCGCGGACTCCCTCACCCCCAACTGGAAACACCTCCCCATCGGTTACCACGGCCGGTCCGGCACAGTCGTGGTGTCGGGCACGGATGTCGTACGTCCGTCGGGCCAGCGCAAGGCCGTCTCCGCCACCGCCCCCGCCTTCGGGCCCTCCACCCGGCTGGACATCGAGGCGGAGGTCGGCTTCGTCGTCGGCGCCCCGTCGAGCCTGGGCACCCCCGTCCCCCTTTCCTCCTTCCGCGACCACGTCTTCGGCCTCTGCCTCCTCAACGACTGGTCGGCGCGCGACATCCAAGCCTGGGAGTACGTCCCTCTCGGCCCCTTCCTCGGCAAGTCCTTCGCCACATCGGTGTCGGCGTGGATCACCCCGCTCGACGCCCTGGACAGCGCCCGGATCACACCCCCGGCGCGCACGCACCCCCTCCTCCCCTACCTTCACGACTCCGACGACGAGCCCGGCGGCTATGACCTGCGCATTTCCGTAGCCCTCAACGGCCACGTCATCTCCGAGCCGCCCTTCTCCACCATGTACTGGACGGCCGCCCAGCAACTGGCCCATATGACAGTCAACGGAGCATCGCTCCGCACGGGTGACCTGTACGGCTCGGGTACGGTCAGCGGCCCCTCCGAGGGCGAGCACGGCTCCCTCCTCGAGCTCACCTGGAACGGCCGCGACACCCTCGAACTCCCGGACGGCAAACGCACTTTCCTGGAGGACGGCGACGAGGTGACGCTCACGGCATGGGCTCCCGGTCCCGACGGCACCCGCGTGGGCCTGGGCGAGGTGACCGGCAGGATCGCCCCGGCCTCCTGACCCCGGGCTCCTGACCCGCCGGATGGCCGGGACCGCGACTCCCGAGACCCCGGCTGCTGGAGCCCGGCCTCGCACCCGCGCCCCCACCCCCGTATCCGTATCCCCTTATATCCAGTCCTCCGGCTCCGGTTCCGCATCCATCTCTGGCCAGTCCGGATCCGGGGCCGGGGCCGCGTCCGTCGCCGTACCCGGCGTTCCCCCGGGAGCGCCGCCGCCCAGGGAGGCGAGCACCCCGACGACGCCTTCCCCGTATGTCGCCAGCTTCTTCTCGCCCACCCCGCTGATGCCGCCCAGGTCCGCCACCGAGGTGGGCCACACCGTGGCGATCTCCCGGAGCGTGGCGTCGTGGAAGATGACGTACGCCGGGACGCCCTGTTCCTTGGCCTGCTCGGCACGCCAGGAGCGCAGGGCCTCGAAGGCGGGGACGAGTTCCTGGGGCAGCTCGGCCACGGCGCTCTTGGCCTTGCGCTCGCCCCTGGAGGACGAGGAGCGGGCCACGGTCGGCTTCGGCGCCTCCTTGCGCAACGGCACCTCCCGCTCGCGCCGCAGCACCGTCCCGCTCGCCTCGGTCAGCACCAGCGTCCCGTACTCGCCCTCGACCGCGAGCAGCCCCTGGGCCAGCAACTGTCGTACGACGCCGCGCCATTCGGATTCGGCCAGTTCCTCTCCGATGCCGAACACAGACAGCTGGTCGTGGTCGAACTGGATCACCTTGGCGGTCCGGCGCCCCAGCAGGATGTCGACGAGCTGGACCGCGCCGAACTTCTGCCCGCGCTCGCGCTGCAGCCGCACCACCGTGGACAGCAGCTTCTGCGCCGCGATCGTGCCGTCCCAGGTTTCGGGCGGCGCCAGGCACGTGTCGCAGTTGCCGCAGGCGGGGGTGTGCGGGTCCTGGCCGAAGTAGGCCAGGAGCTGGGAGCGCCGGCACTGGACCGTCTCGCACAGGGCCAGCATCGAGTCCAGGTGGGCGGCCGCCCGGCGGCGGAACGCCTCGTCGCCCTCCGAGCCCTGGATCATCTTGCGCTGCTGGACCACGTCCTGAAGGCCGTACGCCATCCATGCCGTGGACGGCAGTCCGTCACGGCCCGCGCGTCCCGTCTCCTGGTAGTAGCCCTCGACCGACTTCGGCAGGTCGAGATGGGCGACGAACCGGACGTCGGGCTTGTCGATGCCCATGCCGAAGGCGATCGTGGCGACCACGACCAGGCCCTCTTCACGCAGGAAGCGCGACTGGTGGGCGGCGCGGGTGCCCGCGTCCAGGCCCGCGTGGTACGGCACCGCCTCGACACCGTTGCGGGAGAGGAACTCGGCCGTCTTCTCCACCGAGTTGCGCGAGAGGCAGTACACGATGCCCGCGTCGCCCGCGTGCTCCTCACGCAGAAAGGACAGCAGCTGTTTCTTCGGGTCGGCCTTCGGGACGATCCGGTACTGGATGTTGGGCCGGTCGAAGCTCGCCTCGAAGTGGCGGGCGCTCGGCATGCCCAGGCGCTGGGTGATCTCCCGGTGCGTCGCGTGTGTGGCCGTGGCGGTCAGCGCGATGCGCGGGACGTCCGGCCAGCGCTCGCCGAGCAGCGAAAGGGCCAGGTAGTCGGGGCGGAAGTCATGGCCCCATTGGGCCACGCAGTGCGCCTCGTCGATCGCGAAGACGGAGATCTTCGCCCGCGACAGCAGGTCCAGCGTGGTGTCCAGGCGCAGCCGCTCCGGGGCCAGGTAGAGCAGGTCCAGCTCCCCCGCCAGGAGCTCGGCCTCGACCACGCGCCGCTCGTCGAAGTCCTGCGTGGAATTCATGAACCCGGCGCGCACGCCCAGCGCCCGCAGCGCGTCCACCTGGTCCTGCATCAAGGCGATGAGGGGGGAGACCACGACTCCCGTACCCGGCCTGACCAGGGCCGGAATCTGGTAGCAGAGCGACTTTCCGCCGCCCGTCGGCATCAGGACGACGGCGTCGCCGCCTGTCACCACATGCTCGATGATCGCTTCCTGCTCGCCCCGGAAGGCGTCGTACCCGAAGACCCGGTGGAGCGTGGCCAGTGCCTCGCTCTCCCCCAGCTTGTCCGTCGCGTCCGCTTCGGTCATCACACCCGTCCCGCCCATCCCGCTCATCGCTCGTCGTCCCCCGTATGTCGTGCTTCGCCCACGACAGCCACCATAGGGCTCCGCACCGACAGCCTCAGAGTTATCCACAGGCTGCGACCGGCCGGCTCCCGTACGCACCCGCGAGACTCGGTACGACAAGACCCTGAACACGCCTCGGACCCGCTCCCGGGGAGGGAGCGGGTCCGAGGCGCCTACGTGGTTCGGAGGCCTACATGGTTCAGCGGACGAAGACCCCCGCCTGACTCGCCAGGTCCAGGAAGTACTGCGGAGCCACACCCAGCACCAGCGTGACCGCCACACCGAACCCGATCGCCGTCATGGTCAGCGGCGACGGCACGGCCACCGTCGGACCTTCCGGCCGCGGCTCACTGAAGAACATGAGCACGATCACGCGGATGTAGAAGAACGCCGCGATCGCCGACGAGATCACACCGACGACGACCAGCGCGCCCGCTCCGCTCTCCGCCGCCGCCTTGAACACGGCGAACTTCCCGGCGAAGCCCGAGGTCAGCGGAATGCCCGCGAAGGCCAGCAGGAAGACCGCGAAGACGGCCGCGACCAGCGGGGACCTGCGTCCGAGGCCCGCCCACTTGGACAGGTGCGTCGCCTCGCCGCCCGCGTCCCGGACCAAGGTCACGACCGCGAAGGCTCCGATCGTCACGAACGAGTACGCGGCCAGATAGAAGAGGACCGACGAGACGCCGTCCGGCGAGGCCGCGATGACACCCGCGAGGATGAACCCTGCGTGCGCGATTGACGAGTACGCGAGCAGCCGCTTGATGTCGGTCTGGGTGATCGCGACGATCGCACCGCCCAGCATGGTGACGACCGCGACGGCCCACATGACCGGCCGCCAGTCCCAGCGCAGGCCCGGCAGGACCACGTAGAGGAGTCGCAGCAGGGCTCCAAAGGCCGCCACCTTCGTCGCCGCCGCCATGAAGCCGGTGACTGGTGTCGGGGCGCCTTGGTAGACGTCCGGGGTCCACATGTGGAACGGCACCGCGCCGACCTTGAAGAGCAGGCCCATGACGACCATCGCGGCGCCGATGAGCAGCAGCGCGTCGTTGCCCATGGTGTCGGCGAGCGCCGGGTCGACGTTCGCGATCGTGCCGTCGACGACCTGAGCGATCGTCGCGTACGACACCGAGCCCGCATAGCCGTACAGCAGGGCGATGCCGAACAGGGTGAACGCGGAGGCGAAGGCACCGAGCAGGAAGTACTTGACCGCGGCCTCCTGCGACATGAGCCGCTTGCGGCGGGCCACGGCGCACAGCAGATACAAGGGCAGCGAGAAGACTTCCAGCGCGATGAACAGCGTCAGCAGGTCGTTGGCCGCCGGGAAGACCAGCATGCCGCCGATCGCGAAGAGCAGCAGCGGGAACACCTCGGTGGTGGTGAACCCCGCCTTCACCGCGGCCTTTTCGCTGTCGCTGCCGGGCACGGACGCGGCCTGGGCGGCGAACGAGTCGACGCGGTTGCCATGTGCCTCCGGGTCGAGCCGCCGCTCGGCGAAGGTGAACACGCCGAGCAGACCGGCGAGCAGGATCGTGCCCTGAAGGAAGAGCGCGGGCCCGTCGACGGCGATCGCGCCCATGGCCGCGATACGCGCCTTCGTCGTGCCGTATCCACCCGCCGCGAGCGCGACGACCGCGGCGAAGGCGGCGGCGAGCGCGACGACGGACACGAACACTTGAACGTAGTAGCGGGACTTGCGGGGCACGAAGGCCTCGACCAGCACCCCGACGACAGCCGCACCGATGACGATCAAGGTGGGCGACAATTGCCCGTACTCGATCTTCGGTGCGCCGATCTTCGAGATCGGTTCGGCCGCGGTTGCCGCCGTTGTCCACAGGCTGTGGATGGCTGATGCGCTCACTTGGCCGCCTCCACCTCAGGCTGGGGGTCCTTCTCGTGTACGTCTGACATGGTCTGCTGGACCGCCGGGTTGATGATGTCGGTGACCGGCTTCGGGTAGACGCCCAGGAAGATCAGCAGAGCGATCAGCGGGGCGACCACCAGGAGCTCACGCACCCTGAGGTCGGGCATCTCGGCGACCTCCGCCTTCACCGGGCCCGTCATCGTCCGCTGGTAGAGGACGAGCGTGTAGAGCGCGGCAAGGACGATGCCGAAGGTGGCGATGATGCCGACGGCCGGGTAGCGCGCGAACGCGCCGACCAGGACCAGGAATTCACTCACGAACGGCGCGAGCCCGGGGAGCGAGAGGGTCGCCAGGCCGCCGATCAGGAAGGTACCGGCGAGCACCGGGGCGACTTTCTGCACTCCTCCGTAGTCGGCGATCAGACGCGAGCCGCGCCGCGAGATCAGGAAGCCCGCCACCAGCATCAAGGCGGCCGTCGAGATCCCGTGGTTGACCATGTAGAGCGTCGCGCCCGACTGGCCCTGGCTGGTCATCGCGAAGATGCCCATGATGATGAACCCGAAGTGCGAGATCGACGCGTACGCCACCAGCCGCTTGATGTCCCGCTGGCCGACCGCGAGCAACGCCCCGTAGATGATGCTGATGAGCGCCAGGACGAGGATGACCGGCGTCGCCCACTTCGACGCCTCCGGGAAAAGCTGGAGACAGAAGCGGAGCATCGCGAAGGTGCCGACCTTGTCGACCACCGCCGTGATCAGTACGGCGACCGGGGCCGTGGCCTCCCCCATGGCGTTGGGCAGCCAGGTGTGCAGCGGCCACAGGGGTGCCTTCACCGCGAACGCGAAGAAGAAGCCGAGGAAGAGCCACCGTTCCGTGTTGGTCGCCATGTCGAGCGAACCATTGGCCCGAGCTTCGGCGATCTCCTGGAGCGAGAAGTTTCCGGCCACTACATAGAGGCCGATTACGGCGGCCAGCATGATCAGGCCGCCGACCAGGTTGTAGAGGAGGAACTTCACCGCGGCATACGACCGTTGCGTCGCCGCCACCTCGTCCCCGTGCTCGTGGGCACGGTCCCCGAAGCCGCCGATGAGGAAGTACATCGGGATGAGCATGGCTTCGAAGAAGATGTAGAAGAGAAAGACGTCGGTGGCCTCGAAGGAGAGGATCACCATCGCCTCGACGGCCAGGATCAGGGCGAAGAAGCCCTGCGTCGGCCGCCAGCGCTTGTTCCCGGTCTCGTGCGGGTCGGCGTCGTGCCAGCCCGCGAGAATCACGAACGGGATGAGCAGGGCGGTCAACGCGACGAGCGCCACCCCGATCCCGTCCACCCCCAACTCGTACCGCACCCCGAAGTCCTTGATCCAGGGGTGGGATTCGGTGAGCTGGTAGCGGTCGCCGTCGGGATCGAAGCGTACGAGCACGATCGCGGCCAGGACGAGCGTGGCGAGCGAGACGAGCAGCGCCAGCCACTTGGCGGCGACGCGCCGGGAAGCCGGCACGGCGGCCGTGGCGATCGCCCCGATCGCCGGGAGCGCCGCCGTCGCTGTCAGCAGAGGAAACGACATCGGTATCAGACCGCCCTCATCAGCAGGGTCGCGGCGATGAGGACCGCCGCACCGCCGAACATCGAGACCGCGTACGAGCGCGCATAGCCGTTCTGCAGCTTGCGCAGCCGCCCGGAGAGGCCGCCCATCGAGGCAGCCGTGCCGTTGACGACCCCGTCGACCAGGGTGTGGTCGACGTACACCAGGGAGCGTGTGAGGTGCTCCCCGCCGCGCACCAGCACGACGTGGTTGAAGTCGTCCTGGAGCAAGTCGCGCCGGGCGGCCCGGGTGAGCAGGGAGCCACGCGGGGCGACGACCGGGACGGGGCTGCGCCCGTACTGCGCGTACGCGATGGCGGCGCCGATGACCAGCAGGACCATCGTGGCGAGCGTGACCGTGAGGGCGCTGACCGGGGAGTCCCCGTGGCTGTGCCCGGTGACCGGCTCCAGCCAGTGCACAAAGCGGTCACCAATGCTGAAGTAGGCGCCCGCGCCCACCGATCCGACGGCCAGCACGATCATCGGGATCGTCATGGACCTCGGGGACTCGTGCGGGTGCGGCTCATGGCCTTCTGCGTCCGGCTGCCACCGCTTCTCTCCGAAGAACGTCATCAGCATCACGCGCGTCATGTAGTACGCGGTGATCGCCGCGCCCAGCAGGGCCACGCCGCCGAGGATCCAGCCCTCGGTGCCGCCCTTGGCGAAGGCCGCCTCGATGATCTTGTCCTTGGAGAAGAATCCGGACAGGCCCGGGAAGCCGATGATGGCCAGATAGCCGAGGCCGAAGGTGACGAAGGTGATCGGCATGTACGTACGCAGGCCACCGTACTTCCGCATGTCGACCTCGTCGTTCATGCCGTGCATCACCGAGCCGGCGCCGAGGAACAGTCCGGCCTTGAAGAAGCCGTGCGTCACCAGGTGCATGATCGCGAAGACGTAGCCGATGGGGCCGAGGCCCGCGGCCAGCACCATGTAGCCGATCTGCGACATCGTCGAACCGGCGAGCGCCTTCTTGATGTCGTCCTTCGCGCAACCGACGATCGCACCGAACAGGAGCGTGACGGCACCGACCACGGTGACGACGAGCTGTGCGTCGGGCGCCGCGTTGAAGATCGCGCCGGAGCGGACGATCAGGTACACACCCGCGGTCACCATGGTCGCGGCGTGGATGAGGGCCGAGACCGGGGTCGGACCTTCCATCGCGTCCCCGAGCCAGGACTGCAGCGGCACCTGGGCGGACTTGCCGCAGGCCGCGAGCAGCAGCATCAGGGCGACGGCAGTGAGCTTGCCCTCCGTCGCGTTGCCGACAAGTCCCGGCTCCTCATGGGTGCCGAGCACCGGCCCGAAGGCGAAGGTCCCGAAGGTCGTGAACATCAGCATGATCGCGATCGACAGACCCATGTCGCCGACGCGGTTGACCAGGAAGGCCTTCTTCGCGGCGGTGGCGGCGCTGGGCTTGTGCTGCCAGAAACCGATCAGCAGGTACGAGGCGAGGCCGACGCCCTCCCAGCCGACGTACAGCAGAAGGTAGTTGTCGGCGAGGACGAGCAGCAGCATCGCCGCGAGGAACAGGTTCAGATAGCCGAAGAAGCGGCGGCGCCGCTCGTCGTGCTCCATGTACCCGATCGAGTACAGGTGAATGAGCGAGCCGACGCCGGTGATCAGCAGGACGAACGTCATCGACAGCTGGTCGAGCTGGAAGGCGACGTCCGCCTGGAAGCCCTCGACAGGGATCCAGCTGTACAGGTACTGGTCCATGGTCCGGTGGTCGGCGCTCTTGCCCAGCATGTCGGCGAACAGGATCGCGCCGATCACGAAGGAGGTGGCCGCGAGGGCCGTGCCGATCCAGTGGCCGACGGCGTCGAGCCGCCGACCGCCGCACAGCAGTACGGCCGCTCCGAGCAGAGGCGCCGCTACCAGCAGCGCAATCAGGTTCTCCACGATTCAGCGACCCCTTACAACTTCATCAGGCTGGCGTCGTCGACCGAGGCCGAGTGGCGGGAACGGAACAGCGACACGATGATCGCGAGCCCGACCACGACCTCCGCGGCGGCGACGACCATCGTGAAGAAGGCGATGATCTGGCCGTCGAGATTGCCGTGCATGCGGGAGAAGGCGACGAACGCGAGGTTGCAGGCGTTGAGCATCAGCTCGACGCACATGAACACCACGATCGCGTTGCGCCTGACCAGCACACCGGTGGCGCCGATCGTGAACAACAGGGCTGCGAGATAGAGGTAGTTGACCGGGTTCACTTGGACGCCTCCTCCGTCTTCGTGCGATCCAGGCGTTCTTCGGCGCGCTGCTCCAGGGCTTTCAGCTCGCTCAGCGACTCGGTCGACACATCGCGGATCTGGCCGCGCTCCCGCAGCGTCTTGTTGACGGTCAGCTCGGACGGGGTGCCGTCGGGGAGGAGGCCCGCGATGTCCACCGCGTTGTGCCGGGCGTAGACACCGGGCGCCGGCAGCGGCGGCAGGTGCTTGCCCTCGCGGACGCGCTGCTCGGACAGCTCGCGCTGAGTCTTGGCCCGCTCGGTGCGCTCGCGGTGCGTGAGCACCATGGCGCCGACGGCGGCCGTGATCAGCAGGGCGCCGGTGATTTCGAAGGCGAACACGTACTTCGTGAAGATGAGGGCCGCGAGGCCCTCCACATTGCCGCCGGAGTTGGCCTGACCCAGACCGTTGAACTCCGTCAGGGACGCGTTGCCGATGCCCGCGACCAGCAGAGCGCCGAAGCCGAGTCCGCACACCAGGGCCAGCCAGCGCTGCCCCTTGATGGTCTCCTTCAGGGAGTCCGCCGCGGTGACACCGACGAGCATGACCACGAACAGGAACAGCATCATGATCGCGCCGGTGTAGACGACGATCTGCACGACGCCCAGGAAGTACGCGCCGTTGGCGAGGTAGAACACCGCCAGGACGATCATGGTCCCGGCGAGACAGAGCGCGCTGTGCACCGACTTCTTCATGAAGACGGTGCACAGGGCGCCGATCACGGCGACAGTGCCGAGGATCCAGAACTGGAAGGCCTCTCCGGTGGAGGTGGAGTAGGCGGCCAGGTCGGTCATGCCCCCACCCCCTCTTCCGTGGGCTTCTCACCCTTGGAGACGGCGACTTGGCGCTCCGTACCCGGAGCCGCCTCGGTCACCAGACCCCGGTAGTAGTCCTGCTCGTCCATGCCGGGGAAGATCGAGTGCGGTGTGTCGACCATGCCCTCCTCAAGCCCGGCGAGCAGCTGCTCCTTGGTGTAGATGAGGTTGGCGCGGCTCGAGTCGGCGAGCTCGAACTCGTTCGTCATCGTGAGCGCGCGCGTGGGGCACGCCTCGATGCACAGGCCGCACAGGATGCAGCGGGCGTAGTTGATCTGGTAGACGCGGCCGTACCGCTCGCCTGGCGAGTAGCGCTCCTCGTCGGTGTTGTCCGCGCCCTCCACATAGATGGCGTCCGCGGGGCAGGCCCAGGCGCACAGCTCGCAGCCGACACACTTCTCCAAGCCGTCCGGATGGCGGTTGAGCTGGTGCCGGCCGTGGAACCGCGGGGCGGTGGTCTTCGGCTGCTCCGGGTACTGCTCCGTCAGGCGCTTCTTGAACATGGCCTTGAAGGTCACGCCGAAGCCGGCGACGGGGTTCTGGAAACCGGGCTTGGTCTCCTTCGGCTCCTCAGCCATCGGACCCCTCCTTTCCGTCACGAGATCCGCCAATCGATCCGTCACTCGCAGTATCGGACCCACCACTGACAATCAACTCGCGCTCGCGGCGCGGGCGGCGCCGAGGCACCGGTGGCAGCTCCTGTCCGGGCAGTGGCGGTACGGGGAATCCGCCCGCCATCGGGTCGAAGCCGACAGGTTCGGCGGGCGTCTCCTGGGCCTGCGCGCCCTGCTTGTCCCGGAAGATGTCCACGGCGAACGAGAGCAACAGCAGGGCCAGGACACCGCCGCCGACGTACAGGGCGATGTCGGCGAAGTCGTAGTTCTCGTTCCTGAGGGTCCGTACGGTCGCGACGAGCATCAGCCAGACCACGGAGACCGGGATGAGGACCTTCCAGCCGAGCTTCATCAGCTGGTCGTAGCGGACACGCGGAAGCGTGCCGCGCAGCCAGATGAAGAAGAACAGCAACAGCTGCACCTTCACCACGAACCAGAGCATCGGCCACCAGCCGTGGTTGGCGCCCTCCCAGAAGCTGCTGATGGGCCACGGGGCCCGCCAGCCGCCCAGGAAGAGCGTGACCGACACGGCCGAGACCGTCACCATGTTCACGTACTCGGCGAGCATGAACAGGGCGAACTTGATCGACGAGTACTCGGTGTTGAAGCCGCCGACCAGGTCGCCCTCGGACTCCGGCATGTCAAAGGGGGCGCGGTTGGTCTCCCCGACCATCGTCACGATGTAGATCACGAACGAGACCGGCAGCAGGATGATGTACCAGCGGTCCTGCTGCTGTTCGACGATCGTCGACGTCGACATCGACCCGGAGTACAGGAACACCGAGGCGAACGCGGCACCCATGGCGATCTCGTACGAGATCATCTGCGCGCAGGACCGCAGACCGCCGAGGAGCGGATACGTCGACCCGGAGGACCATCCCGCGAGCACGATTCCGTAGATGCCCACCGAGGCGACCGCGAGGATGTAGAGCAGCGCGATCGGCAGGTCGGTCAGCTGCATCGTGGTGCGATGGCCGAAGATCGAGATCTCGTTGCCCGCGGGTCCGAAGGGGATCACCGCGATCGCCATGAAGGCCGGGATGGCCGCGACGATCGGCGCGAGGACGTAGACCACCTTGTCCGCGCGTTTGACGATGACGTCTTCCTTGAGCATCAGCTTCACGCCGTCGGCGAGCGACTGGAGCATTCCCCAGGGACCGTGCCGGTTGGGGCCGATGCGCAACTGCATCCAGGCAACGACCTTGCGCTCCCACACGATGGAGAAGAGCACGGTCACCATCAGGAAGGCGAAGCAGAAGACCGCCTTGATGACAACCAGCCACCAGGGGTCGCGGCCGAACATGGAGAGGTCTTCCGCGGCGAGGTACGGAGTCATGCCTCCACCTCCTTGGGGCCCTCGGTGGCGAGCGTCGCCGGGCCGATGTGGACGAGTGCGCCGGGCAGCGCCCCCGTGTCGGAAGCGACACCGCCCCCGGTGGAGTTCAGCGGGAGCCAGACCACGCGGTCGGGCATCTCGGTGATCTGCAGCGGAAGTTCGACAGTTCCGGCACTACCGGTGACAGCGAGGAGGTCGCCCTCCTTGACGCCCGCCTCGGCGGCCGTGGCGGGCGACACGCGCGCGCGTGCGGCATGCCGGGTCCCGGCGAGCGCATCGTCGCCCTCCTGGAGGCGGCCTCGGTCGAGGAGCAGCCGGTGGCCCGCGAGCACGGCCTCCCCGACAGCGGGGCGCGGCAGCGGGACCGCGGTCTCCAAGGGGTCGGTGGCCCGCGGCCCGTCCCAGGCGCCGAGCCGGTCCAGCTCCCCGCGCGCGGTGCGCAGATCCGGCAGGCCGAGGTGTACGTCCATCGCGTCGGCGAGCATCTGCAGCACGCGCGCGTCGGTGGGCGCCGACCCGCGGGTCATCTGGTCGGGCTTGAGCGCGGCCTCGAAGAGGCGGACCCGGCCTTCCCAGTTGAGGAAGGTGCCCGCCTTCTCAGCGACGGCGGCCACCGGGAGGACGACATCCGCCTGCTCCGTGACCTCGCTGGGACGCAGCTCGAGGGACACCAGGAAGCCGACTTCGGACAGAGCCGCACGCGCGCGTGCCGGATCGGGGAGGTCGGCGACCTCCACACCCGCCACCACCAGAGCCCGCAACTCACCACCGGCGGCGGCCTCGACGATCTGGCCGGTGTCACGGCCGTAACGATGCGGGAGTTCGGAGACGCCCCAGGCGGCCGCGACCTCCTCTCGCGCGCGCGGGTCGGTGGCCGGACGTCCACCCGGCAGCAGCGACGGCAGCGCACCCGCCTCGATCGCGCCGCGCTCTCCTGCCCGGCGCGGGATCCACGCCAACTGGGCGCCGGTCGCGGACGCGGCCCGTACGGCGGCGGTGAGCCCGCCCGCCACGGCGGCGAGCCGCTCACCGACGACGATCAACGCACCTTCGGTGCGCAGCGCCTCCGCGGCCCTGGCGCCGTCGCCCTCCAGGCTCACGCCACTCGCAAGGGCATCCAGCCACTCGGTCTCGGTGCCGGGCGCGGCGGGCAGCAGCGTGCCGCCCGCCTTCTCCAGACCGCGTGTCGCGTGCGTGGCCAGCGAGAAAGTCCGCTGCCCGTGCCCGCGCCAGGCCTTGCGCAGCCGCAGGAAGATGCCGGGCGCCTCCTCCTCCGACTCGAAGCCGACGAGCAGGACGGCGGGCGCCTTCTCCAGGGAGGTGTACGTGGTGCCCGTACCGTCGAGGTCCCGGCCACGTCCGGCGACCCTGGCCGCCAGGAAGTCGGCCTCCTCGGCGCTGTGCACGCGCGCGCGGAAGTCGATGTCGTTCGTGTCGAGGGCCACGCGCGCGAACTTGCTGTAGGCGTAGGCGTCTTCGACAGTGAGACGGCCACCGGTCAGGACGCCGGTCCTGCCGCGGGCGGCCAGCAGCCCCTGAGCCGCCGCATCCAGTGCCTCCGGCCAGGAGGCCGGTTCAAGGACACCGTCGGCATTGCGGACGAGGGGCGTATCCAGCCGGTCCCGCTGTTGCGCGTACCGGAATCCGAACCGCCCCTTGTCGCAGAGCCACTCCTCGTTGACCTCGGGGTCGGGGGACGCGAGGCGCCGCATGACCTTGCCGCGCCGGTGGTCGGTGCGGGTCGCGCAGCCGCCGGAGCAGTGCTCGCACACCGAGTGCGAGGAGACGAGGTCGAAGGGCCGGGAGCGGAAGCGATACGCCGCCGAGGTCAGCGCGCCGACCGGGCAGATCTGGATCGTGTTCCCGGAGAAGTACGACTCGAAGGGGTCGCCCTCGCCGGTACCGATCTGCTGGAGCGCGCCCCGCTCGACCATCTCGATCATCGGGTCGCCCGCGATCTGGTTGGAGAAGCGGGTGCAGCGGGCGCACAGCACACACCGCTCGCGGTCGAGCAGCACCTGTGTGGAGATCGGGACCGGCTTCTCGTACGTCCGCTTCCTGCCCTCGAAGCGGGACTCGGCGTGGCCGTGCGACATGGCCTGGTTCTGCAAGGGGCACTCGCCGCCTTTGTCGCAGACCGGGCAGTCCAGCGGGTGGTTGATGAGCAGGAGCTCCATCACACCCTTCTGGGCCTTTTCGGCGACGGGCGAGGTGAGATGAGTCTTGACGACCATCCCGTCCGTACAGGTGATCGTGCAGGACGCCATGGGCTTGCGCTGACCCTCGACCTCGACGATGCACTGGCGGCAGGCACCGGCCGGGTCGAGCAGCGGATGGTCGCAGAATCGGGGGATCTCGATGCCGAGCTGTTCGGCCGCGCGGATGACCAGGGTGCCCTTGGGCACGCTGATCTCGGCGCCGTCGATCGTCAGCGAGACGAGGTCCTCCGGCGGGACCCCCGCCTCCCCCCCTCCGGAGGGAGCGCTGGTGGTCACGGTCATGCGTTCACCTCCGTGCGGTCGGCCCAAGCCGTGGACTTGGCCGGGTCAAAGGGGCAGCCGCGGCCCGTGATGTGCTGCTCGTACTCCTCACGGAAGTACTTGAGCGAGGAGAAGATCGGCGAGGCGGCACCGTCGCCGAGGGCGCAGAACGACTTGCCGTTGATGTTGTCGGCGATGTCGTTCAGCTTGTCGAGGTCGGACATGACGCCCTTGCCGGCCTCGATGTCGCGCAGCAACTGCACGAGCCAGTACGTCCCTTCGCGGCAGGGCGTGCACTTGCCGCAGGACTCATGGGCGTAGAACTCGGTCCAGCGGGTGACGGCGCGAACGACGCACGTCGTCTCGTCGAAGCACTGGAGTGCTTTTGTGCCGAGCATGGAACCTGCGGCACCCACTCCTTCGTAATCAAGAGGGACGTCGAGGTGCTCGTCGGTGAACATCGGCGTCGAGGAGCCGCCCGGCGTCCAGAACTTCAGCCGGTGGCCGGGCCTGATCCCGCCGCTCATGTCGAGGAGTTGACGCAATGTGATGCCGAGCGGGGCCTCGTACTGGCCGGGATTGGCGACATGGCCGCTGAGCGAGTAGAGAGTGAAGCCCGGGGACTTCTCGCTGCCCATCGACCTGAACCATTCCGTGCCTTTGTGGAGGATTGCGGGAACTGATGCGATCGACTCGACGTTATTTACAACAGTTGGGCACGCATAGAGGCCCGCGACGGCAGGGAAGGGGGGACGGAGTCGCGGCTGCCCACGGCGGCCTTCGAGCGAGTCGAGCAGTGCGGTCTCCTCACCGCAGATGTACGCGCCCGCGCCCGCGTGCACGGTGAGCTGGAGGTCGAGTCCGCTGCCCAGGATGTTCTCGCCCAGGTAGCCCGCCGCATAGGCCTCTCGGACGGCCTCGTGCAACCGCCGCAGTACGGGGACGACTTCACCGCGGAGATAGATGAAGGCATGCGAAGACCGGATGGCATAACACGCGATCACAATGCCCTCGATGAGGCTATGCGGGTTCGCGAAGAGGAGGGGGATGTCCTTACAGGTTCCCGGCTCCGATTCGTCGGCGTTGACAACTAGATAGTGAGGCTTGCCATCACCCTGAGGAATGAACTGCCATTTCATTCCGGTGGGAAATCCCGCGCCGCCTCGGCCGCGCAGGCCGGACTCCTTGACGTACGCGATCAGGTCGTCCGGCGACATGGCCAGCGCCTTGCGCAGCCCCTCGTACCCCTCGTGCCTCCGGTAGACGTCCAGCGTCCAGGACCTGTCCTCGTCCCAGAAGGCGGACAGCACGGGTGCGAGCAGCTTCTCGGGGCTGCTCTCGTTGATCTCGGGTGCCAAGGTCATCACTCCCCCTCCTCTGCGACAGGCCCCGCCGGGTGGGACGGGTCGGAGGCCGACGTGTCCTGCGGGGCGTCGTGCGAGCTCAGGTGCTCGGCGGGCGGCCGGTCCTGAGGCGCCTCACCACCGCGCGGGTGCACCACGCGCGCGGGGGCTGTCTCGCCCTTGGCCAGGCGCAGCCCGATCAGTGATGCCGGACCCGCGCTGCCGCTCGCCTCGACGGCCCCCTCGCGCTCGTCCGGGAAGCCCGCCAGGATCCGTGCGGTGTCCTTGAACGTGCACAAGGGGGCACCGCGGGTGGGTGCGACCTGTGCTCCCGCGCGCAGGTCGTCGACGAGGCGCTTCGCGGAGTTCACGGTCTGGTTGTCGAAGAACTCCCAGTTGACCATCACGACCGGCGCGAAGTCGCAGGCCGCGTTGCACTCGATGTGCTCCAGGGTGACCTTGCCGTCGTCGGTCGTCTCGCCGTTGCCGACGCCCAGGTGGTCCTGGAGGGCCTCGAAGATCGCGTCGCCGCCCATGACCGCGCACAGGGTGTTGGTGCAGACGCCCACCTGGTAGTCGCCGCTCGGCCTGCGCCGGTACATCGAGTAGAAGGTCGCGACCGCGGTGACCTCGGCCGTGGTCAGGTCGAGCATGTCCGCGCAGAACCGCTGCCCCGTGCGCGTGACATGGCCCTCCTCCGACTGCACGAGATGCAGCAACGGAAGGAGCGCCGAGCGGGAGTCCGGGTAGCGGGCGATGATCTCGCGTGCGTCCGCTTCGAGCCGGGCTCGAACGTCGTCCGGGTAGTCGGGCGCGGGCAGTTGGGGCATGCCCAGGCTGACGCCCTCGGCGGGGGTGGTGGTCACCGGTCGACGCCTCCCATCACGGGGTCGATGGACGCGACGGCGACGATGACGTCGGCAACCTGGCCGCCCTCGCACATCGCCGCCATGGCCTGAAGGTTGGTGAAGGACGGGTCGCGGAAGTGGACCCGGTAGGGGCGGGTGCCTCCGTCGGACACGACGTGCACCCCGAGCTCGCCCTTGGGTGACTCGACCGCCGCGTACGCCTGTCCCGGCGGGACGCGGAAGCCCTCCGTCACCAGCTTGAAGTGGTGGATCAGGGCCTCCATGGAGGTGCCCATGATCTTCTTGATGTGGTCGAGGGAGTTGCCGAGACCGTCGGGGCCGAGTGCGAGCTGGGCGGGCCAGGCGATCTTCTTGTCGGCGACCATGACCGGCCCGGGCTGCAGACGGTCCAGGCACTGCTCGACGATGCGCAGCGACTGGCGCATCTCCTCCAGACGGATCAGGAAGCGCCCGTAGGAGTCGCAGGTGTCGGTGGTCGGGACGTCGAAGTCGTACGTCTCGTAGCCGCAGTAGGGCTGGGACTTGCGCAGATCGTGCGGGAGGCCGGCCGAGCGGAGGATCGGGCCGGTGGCGCCGAGTGCCATACAGCCGGCCAGGTCGAGGTAGCCGACGTCCTGCATACGGGCCTTGAAGATGGGGTTCCCGGTGGCCAGCTTGTCGTACTCGGGAAGGTTCTTCCTCATCTTCTTGACGAACTCACGGATCTGGTCCACCGCGCCGGGCGGCAGGTCCTGGGCGAGTCCGCCGGGTCGGATGTACGCGTGGTTCATCCGCAGGCCGGTGATCAGCTCGTAGATATCGAGAATGAGTTCACGATCACGGAAGCCGTAGATCATGATCGTGGTGGCGCCCAGTTCCATGCCTCCGGTGGCAATGCACACCAGATGGGAGGAGAGTCGGTTCAGCTCCATCAGGAGCACACGGATGATCGTGGCGCGGTCGGGGATCTCGTCCTCGATGCCGAGGAGCTTCTCGACGGCGAGACAGTAAGCCGTCTCGTTGAAGAACGGCGTCAGGTAGTCCATGCGCGTCACGAAGGTGGTGCCCTGCGTCCACGTGCGGAACTCAAGGTTCTTCTCGATGCCGGTGTGGAGGTAGCCGATGCCGCAGCGGGCCTCGGTGACCGTCTCGCCGTCGATCTCCAGGATGAGTCGGAGCACGCCGTGAGTGGACGGGTGCTGCGGGCCCATGTTGACGATGATGCGCTCGTCGTCGGACTTCACCGCGGACTGGGCGACCTCGTCCCAGTCGCCACCGGTGACCGTGTATACGGTGCCCTCGGTCGTCTCGCGGGCCGAGGCGGCGGACGCGCCGGAAGAAGGAGTCTGCGTGCTCATGAGTACGACCTCCGCTGGTCCGGAGCCGGGATCTGGGCGCCCTTGTACTCGACGGGGATGCCGCCGAGGGGGTAGTCCTTGCGCTGCGGGAAGCCCTGCCAGTCGTCCGGCATCATGATCCGCGTCAGCGCTGGGTGGCCGTCGAAGATGAGACCGAAGAAGTCGTAGGTCTCGCGCTCGTGCCAGTCGTTCGTCGGATAGACGGAGACGAGCGACGGGACGTGCGGGTCGGCGTCGGGGGCGCTGACTTCGAGGCGGATCAGCCGGTTGTGGGTGATCGAGCGCAGGTGGTAGACGGCATGCAGCTCGCGGCCCTTGTCACTGAGGTAGTGCACTCCGCTCACGCCCGTGCACAGTTCGAAGCGAAGGGCCGGGTCGTCGCGGAGGGTCTGGGCGACGCGGACCAGGTACTCGCGTTCGATGTGGAAGGTGAGCTCGTCACGGTCGACGATCGTCTTCTCGATCACGTTTTCCGGGACGAGGCCCTGTTCCTCCAAGGCGCCCTCCAGTTCGTCGGCGACCTCGTCGAACCAGCCGCCGTAGGGGCGGGAGGCCGGGCCGGGCAGCCGGATGGAGCGCACCAGACCGCCGTAGCCGGAGGTGTCGCCGCCGTTGTTGGCGCCGAACATCCCGCGCTGGACGCGGATCTCCTCGCCGCCCTCACCACGCTGGCCGGGGAGATTGGACGCGCCGAGGTCCTTCTCCGGGTTCACGCCGTTGCCGGCGCCATTCGCGTCGCTCACCGCAGCAGGCCCTTCATCTCGATGGTGGGGAGCGCCTTGAGCGCCGCTTCCTCCGCCTCGCGGGCCGCCTCCTCGGCGTTCACACCGAGCTTCGAGGTCTGGATCTTCTGGTGGAGCTTGAGAATCGCGTCCATCAGCATCTCGGGCCGCGGCGGACAGCCGGGCAAGTAAATATCGACCGGGACAATGTGGTCGACGCCCTGCACAATGGCGTAGTTGTTGAACATTCCGCCCGACGACGCACAGACCCCCATGGAGATCACCCACTTCGGGTTGGGCATCTGGTCATAGACCTGCCGCAGCACCGGCGCCATCTTCTGACTGACACGTCCGGCGACGATCATGAGGTCCGCCTGGCGCGGTGATCCGCGGAAGACCTCCATACCGAAGCGCGCCAGGTCGTAGCGGCCCGCGCCGGTCGTCATCATCTCGATGGCACAGCAGGCCAGTCCGAAGGTGGCGGGGAAGACGGACGCCTTGCGCACCCAGCCCGCGGCCTGCTCGACGGTGGTCAGCAGGAATCCGCTCGGCAGCTTTTCTTCGAGTCCCATGTCTTAAGGCCCCTCAGTCCCATTCCAGACCGCCGCGCCGCCATACGTACGCGTACGCGACGAAGACGGTGAGCACGAAGAGCAACATCTCCACGAGCCCGAAAACACCCAGGGCGTCGAAGGTGACGGCCCAGGGGTAGAGGAAGACGATCTCGATATCGAAGACGATGAAGAGCATCGCCGTCAGGTAGTACTTGATGGGGAAGCGCCCGCCGCCGGCCGGCGTGGGGGTCGGCTCGATTCCGCACTCGTAGGCCTCGAGCTTGGCCCGGTTGTATCGCTTTGGACCGATAAGCGTGGCCATGACCACGGAGAAGATCGCAAAGCCTGCCCCGAGGGCTCCCAGTACGAGGATCGGCGCATACGCGTTCACGTTCCTCGCTCCTCTCAGTCGGCATTGACTGCATGGCGGGTCCCCCCTGCCCGAGCGAAGTCGGGACCGGGGGAGGTTGCGTCGGGCAAGCACTCCCGCCCCACCTGTCCCACGAGCCCCGTGCGTCCCGACGAAGATCGCGTACATGTGAAGCAGGTCACAAGCCCAACCGCCTCGCATCTTATGCCCGTCGGTCTGTGATCTGCGACACGGGGTACAGCAAGGACTTTGTGATCTCCACCACCTGATGAAGGATCATGAAGTCGAATGAGCGGGGATCTTCACACGCGAAGCGTCCGTGCGATCACGAGAGGTGACATTTGCCCTCGTCACCGCAGGCCTGGAGCGGCATCTCCATATCAAGAGACTTCCCCTGCATGCAAATTAGTGCTGGACGCGAGGGCTTGATAGAGGGCCGCATTCACACATCAGAGGGACGGGTGTGGATGGACATGGGCGCGTGCACGCGTTCACGAGGGGTGACCGTCCGGACACACGCGCGGGACACGCTCGCCGCGGCGACCGTTCCGTGACCTGCGCCACACTCACCTATGGGCCGGATAAGCCGGGCTTGGCCACCGGCTCCAACCAGTGGTAAGCAGCGGGCAATCCGGACGTAATACCGAAAGGGCATGATCACAGGCTTGATCATCTCTGTCCGCAATGCCCGTTACGGCGTCAATAAAGAGTGACGCGCCCGGGATTCAGCCGCAGATTGAACAACTGTGGCGCACCACACGTTTCTTGAAGGTATGAGGGAGCCCCTGATACCGGTTGTACCCATGTCCCACACCGCTCACATACGCAGCCACCGGAAGCCCCGCCGCAACGCGTCGACGCTCGCGATGCGCACCGGAGTTGCCGGTGGCGTTCTCAGCACCCTGGCCGTGGCCGGTGCGGCCGGTTCGGCGAACGCGGCCGAGCCCGTGACGCAGACGCTCGAACTGCCCACCCTGACGGCCGACCTGGCCACCCAGCTCGCGCAGTCCGCGGAAGTCACGCAGCAGGCCGCGGCGAACTACGAGCTGCAGGCAGAGCGCGACGCCGCAGCCGCCAAGGCCGCCCAGCAGGCCAAGGCGGACCTCGCCGACGCCAAGAAGAAGGCGGAGGCCAAGAAGAAGGCAGAGGCCGCACGCAAGGCCGCAGCCGCCGAGGCCGCCTCGCGGTCCGCCGAGCGGACCGTCCTGTCCTCCTCCGACTCCCCCTCCGCCTCCACCTCCACGTCCTCGAACGTCTCCGCCCCGGCCAGCGGCAATGTCGCGACCGTCATCGCCTTCCTCAAGGCGCAGGTCGGCGATGCGTACGTCATGGGCGGTACGGGCCCCAACGCGTGGGACTGCTCCGGCCTCGTGCAGGCCGCGTTCAAGCAGGTCGGTGTCGACCTGCCGCGCGTCTCGGGGGATCAGTCGACGGCCGGTACGCCGGTCTCGCTGTCCAACCTCGAGGTCGGGGACATCCTGTACTGGGGTTCGGCCGGGTCGGCTTACCACGTGGGCGTGTACATCGGTGACGGCCAGTACCTGGACGCGGCCAACCCCTCCAAGGGTGTGGTGATTCAGGACCTTTCGGGCTATCCGGCCACGGGCGCGGTGCGCGTCCTCTGAGTCGCACAGCTTTCTGAGTCATACGACTCGGCGACAGGGGCGCCGCGTGAGGGCGGCGCCCCTGTCACCGAGTCCGTCATGGAATCGACGAGGCCGACGAGCATCGTCACACCAACGGGAACAGTCGACTGACGACCGCGACCGGGCGTGCCTCCGCAGGGCGGATGGACGGTCGCTGTTCGCGGTCCTGATAGCGCGCGAGAGTCCGCCGTACGGTCGCGGCGACCGCCGCCAGTTCCTCCGGCGTGAGGTAGACCACCGCGCTGAATGCCTCGTCCTGCTGCCATTCCTCGGGCACTTGGTCCTTCTGGGCGAGCCACTGCTGATAGCTCTCGTCCTCGAGCCCTCGCACCAACTCCCCGAAGCCGGACTCCGAGCCCGTTCCCGAGGCCGAGTCGGCCGTCTCCCGCCGCAGCCTCCATGGACGAGCGCGCCCGCCGCTCTGCGGCACCTCCTCGATACGCCCATACCGTGCCAACTGCCGCAAATGGAATGAGCAGAGGCCGGAGCTGTATCCGAGCCGTGCCGCCGCCTCCGTGGCCGTCACCGTCCCCACCTCCGCGAGCAGCTCCAGCAGGGCCGTGCGTATGTCGTGCGCCGGCAACTGGTCCGATCCCCGGTCTCGCTCTCGGTGCCGGCCCAGGCCTTGGTCCTGACTCAGGCCCTGCCCCTGCCCCTGGCTCTCGGCCTGGCTCTGGTCCTCGTCCTGCCCCTGGCCCCGGTCCTGGCCGCCGTCCCCGGCTCGGTGCACATCGTCTTCAGTCACTTTGCAAAGCCTGCTACTTTGCAAAGCACTTGGCAAGTTGCCGAGTTGGTCAGATGAGCGAGGGGGCGTCATGTCCGTCAGGCGCGGGGTGTTCGTGCAGGGAGTGCTCGTCGAGTCGTATCCGATGGTGCCTCCGGAGGCCGCGCGGGGCTCGGTGCGGCGGATCACCGAGGTGGGCGAGGAGGTGCTGCATCGGCCGAGCCGGGAAGTGATCCGGGCCGGTGCGGAAGGGATCGGGTTCGGCAGTCCGGAGCTCTCCGCGCTCGTCGACGACATGTTCCTGACGATGTACGTCGCTGACGGCGCGGGACTGGCCGCGAATCAGGTCGACGTGGATCTGCGGCTCGTCGTGTACGACTGCCCGGACGACGACGGCGTCCGACACGTCGGACACATCGCCAACCCGGTCCTGGACCAGCTCGCCCCGGCCGGACGACGCCTCCTCGACGAGGGCGAGGGCTGTCTGTCGGTGCCGGGGGCGGTCATGGACGTTCCGCGTCCCGACCGCGCGGTGGTGCGCGGCTTCGACAAGGACGGGAACCCCCTCGTCATCGAGGGAACGGGCTACTTCGCCCGCTGTCTGCAGCACGAGACCGACCACGTCGACGGGCACGTCTACTTGGACCGGCTGTCCCGGCGCGAACGCAAGGACGCGCTGCGGCAGATGGAAGACCGCCGCGAGCACGTCTTCGCTCGGAGGCTCAGTAAGGCGGCCGAGCTGAGGGGCTGACGTCCTCGCTGCCCTGTCTCAGCCGCGGCGCCCCGGCTCCCGCGTCACGCCTTCGGGGCCACCTTGGACAGCCCGTTGATGATCCGGTCCATCGCGTCGCCGCCCGTCGGGTCCGTCAGGTTCGCGAGCATCTTGAGGGTGAACTTCATCAGCAGGGGGTGGGTCAGGCCTCGCTGCGTCGCGATCTTCATGACCTTGGGGTTGCCGATGAGCTTCACGAAGGCGCGGCCGAGGTTGTAGTAGCCGCCGTAGGTGTCCTTGAGGACGCGGGGGTAGCGCTGGAGGGCCAGTTCTCGCTGGGCGGGGGTGGAGCGGGCGTGGGCCTGGACGATGACGTCCGCGGCGATCTGGCCGGACTCCATGGCGTAGGCGATGCCCTCGCCGTTGAAGGGGTTCACCAGGCCGCCGGCATCGCCGACCAACAACAACCCCTTCGTGTAGTGCGGCTGGCGGTTGAAGGCCATCGGGAGCGCGGCGCCTCGGATCGGGCCGGTCATGTTCTCGGGCGTGTAGCCCCATTCCTCCGGCATCGAGGCGCACCACGCCTTCAGGACCTCGCGCCAGTCCAGTTCCTTGAAGGAGTCGGAGGTGTTGAGGACGCCGAGGCCGACGTTCGACGTGCCGTCGCCCATGCCGAAGATCCAGCCGTAGCCGGGGAGGAGACGGTCCTCGGCGCCACGGCGGTCCCACAGCTCCAGCCAGGACTCCAGGTAGTCGTCCTCGTGACGCGGGGACGTGAAGTACGTACGGACCGCGACGCCCATCGGCCGGTCCTCACGACGGTGCAGGCCCATCGCCAGGGAGAGCCGGGTGGAGTTGCCGTCGGCTGCGACGACCAGCGGGGCGTGGAAGGTGACCTCCCGCTTCTCCCCCGAGTCGACGTCGCCGAGCTTGGCGTGCACGCCGGTGATGCGGCCGGTGCGGTCGTCGACGATCGGGGCGCCGACGTTGCAGCGCTCGTACAGCCGCGCGCCCGCCTTCTGCGCCTGCCGTGCCAGCTGCTCGTCGAAGTCGTCCCGCTTGCGGACGAGTCCGTAGTCGGGGAAGGAGGCGAGATCCGGCCAGTCCAACTGGAGGCGGACGCCACCGCCGATGATGCGGAGGCCCTTGTTCCGCAGCCAGCCGGCCTCCTCCGAGATGTCGATGCCCATGGAGATGAGTTGTTTGGTGGCGCGCGGCGTCAGGCCGTCACCGCAGACCTTCTCCCGGGGAAACGCGGTCTTCTCCAGGAGCAGGACATCGAGTCCGGCCTTCGCCAGGTAGTACGCGGTCGTGGAACCGGCTGGTCCCGCCCCGACGACGATCACATCTGCGGTGTTTTCGGAGAGGGGTTGGGGCTCGGTCACGGCGGGGTCTCCCCAAGACTCGAAATCTGCGTGCTGACGGGCACTGGACATGGGCAGTCTATGCAGCGGTACTGATCACCTGGTTGAAGGGCTGCCCCCGTGAACCGAGCTCTCCCCGACGTACGGCTCCGTGTCCCCACCGACGAGGACGCTTTCGCCTGGCACCGAGTCTTCGCCCACCCGGAAGTCATGGAGTTCCACGGCGGCCGGGCTGCCGAGCTGTCGGTGTACGAGGAGCTCACCGCACGGCAGCGACGGCACGACGCCGAGCTCGGGTTCTGTCTGTGGACGATGGTCGACTCCGGGGGTGAGGTGCTCGGCTTCACCGGTGCGCAGCCCTGGCCGCACGCGTGGGGCCCGGCCGGGCAGATCGAGATCGGCTGGCGGCTCGGACGGGCGCACTGGGGCAAGGGGTATGTCACCGCTGCCGCGCTCACCACCCTGGAGCGGGTCCGTGACGCGGGCGTATCCAGCGTGATCGCCATGGTCAACACGCGCAACGAGCGCTCCATCGCGGTGACGAGACGTCTCGGCATGGAGCTCGCCGAGACGGTCACGTCGCCGACGACGCAGCAGCAGGCACACCGCTACCGACTGGCTCTCTGACGGGCCTCACCCCCTTCGGGCGAGTTCTCTGAAGGCTTCCGGAAGAGCCCGGCCGGGCTTACCCTTCCGGTACCGCTGGGGGGTGACGTCTGTGCGCATAACACCCAAGACACCCGAAGTGCGCGTGCCGCGGTTCATCGGCCTGATGGCCGTGGACGCGCGCGAGACGGCCGAGGCGCGAGGTGTGCTGCTCGCCGCGCCGGACCGGCCGGACTTCCATCTCACGGTCGTCGACTACGTCGTACGCCAATATCCGCCACCCGGCTCCGAGGTTCCGCGGGGTGCCATGGTCACCGTGTGGTTCGACCTGGGTGACGCGGAGGGCGGCGCGGGTGTGCGCGAGCCGCGCCTGCCTCGTCCGCCGTCGGGCGGACTGCGCCGCGAGCTCGACGCGCCGGGGGACCCGTTCGCGGTGCTCAGGTGAACAAGTGGACAGGTGGGCAGGTAGGCAGGTGGGCACCTGAGCCACGTGATCAGATGGTCACCCGAGCCAGGTGACCAGGTGAGCCGTTAAGCGGTCTTGAAGCCCCGGTGCAGCGCGACGATGCCACCCGTCAGGTTCCGCCAGGCCACCTTCGACCAGCCGGCCTTGCGCAGCAGCTCGGCCAGGGCGGGCTGGTCGGGCCAGGCGCGGATGGACTCGGCGAGATAGACGTACGCATCGGGGTTGGAGGACACCGCGCGGGCGACCGGCGGCAACGCGCGCATCAGGTACTCCGTGTACACGGTGCGGAAGGGCGCCCACGTCGGGTGCGAGAACTCGCAGATCACGACCCGGCCGCCCGGCTTGGTCACCCGGTACAGCTCACTCAGCGCCGTTTCGGTCTCCTGGACGTTGCGCAGCCCGAAGGAGATCGTCACCGCGTCGAAGGTGTCGTCCTTGAAGGGCAGCTTCGTCGCGTCGCCCGCGGTGAGCGGCAACCAGGGGTGGTTCTTCTTGCCGACGCGGAGCATGCCGAGGGAGAAGTCGCACGGGACGACGTACGCACCCGTGCGCGCGAAGGGGAGGGACGAGGTCGCCGTCCCGGCCGCCAGGTCCAGGATCTTCTGTGCGGGGCGCGCGTCGACCGCCTTCGCGACCTCTCTGCGCCACACCCGGTCCTGGCCGAGCGACAGCACGTCGTTCGTCAGGTCGTACCGTTCCGCCACGTCGTCGAACATCGAGGCGACTTCATGCGGCTGCTTGTCCAGGGATGCGCGGGTCACGCCCCCATTGTGGCAGCACGGGCCGGGCGACTCTCCAGCGCCCGGCCCGTACGCCGGTCTCACACAACCCTCTCAGGGGAGCAGTTTCGGCTTCTTCTTGGCGGCCACGTCCTCGACCCAGCCGAACAGCAGGATCGCGATCCAGATCAGCACCCAGCCGATGCCGAACATGAACCACTGGCTCTCCAGCGGCAGCCACTTCTCGAAGGCGGGCACCTTCCAGAACTGGTCGATCAGCGGAACCGCGAGGATCAGCGCGATCTCGTGCCAGAGATAGATCGTCACCGCCCGCCCGTTGAAGATCGTCACGATCCGGTCGAGCCGCTTGAAGCGGGCCAGCCAGGCGAAGTCGACGTTGTAGTACGCCTTGAAGTACATCAGCAGCGTCACGAAGCCGGCCGACCAGAAGGTCTGCGCGAGCGGGATCTCGTCCAGGTCGTAGGTGCCGAACTCCGCCTGGTGGGCGAAGGCGTACCAGCCGCCGTACGCCAGCAGGCCCAGCGACGCCAGAACCACCAGGGCCGGCTTCAGCCGCTGGAGCACGCCCTCGCGGTGCGCGAAGCCGACGAGCCAGCAGAACAGGTAGGTGGCGAGGTCCGTGAGACCGCTGCCGAAGCGGTCGTACGGGGGCTGCCACCCGTACTGGAAGACCACGATCGGGGCGAGGGAGAGGAGCAGAACCGGAATGGGGGCCTTCCTGAAGACCCACAGGAGCAGCGGGGAGAGCAGGACGAACCAGAGGTACGTCCGTAGGTACCAGAGGATCTCCCAGGCCTGAACGCCCCACTGGTTGCCCGGCGGGTCGCCGACCGGCACGATCCAGAAGACGATCTGCCAGCCCGGCATCCAGTCGTGGATCAGCATCGCCACCACGACGAAGAATCCCCAGAACCAGAAGGGCGGCAGCAGTCGCCGCATCCGGCTCTTGACCACCTTGAACGCGGGGCGCTCCAGGGACTTGGCCATCAGCGTGCCGGCGAGCGCGAACATCACGCCCATCGACGGGAAGACCATGCCGGCCCAGGCCCAGCCGAAGGTGTGGTAGGTCACGACGCGGACCAGTGCGACGGCGCGCAGCGCGTCGAAGTAGCGGTCGCGTCCCCCGGCCTTGGGCTTCGGCTTCGATTCCGGTCCGGACTCCGATTCCGCTTCCGGTTCCGTTTCCAGTTCCGGCCCCGGCGTCGAATCCGGGTTCGGCTTCGACCTCGGCCTCGGCCTCGGCTTCGGCTTCGGAGAGGGCTCGGACGACGTATCGGGCTTGGGCTCGGACGGCGGCGCGGCGACAGTCACAGGCTCCGGCTCGACCGCCGGCAGGGGCGCCGTGTCAGTGGCGTACCCCTGCCCGTAGTCGACGTACGCCTGCCCGGTCCCGGAGTAGCCCTGGCCCTGGCCCTGGCCGTACGACTGGGGCTGCTGCGCATAGCCGCCACCGTAGGGATCGGGCTGCTGGCCGTACCCGTAGCCGTACCCCGGCTGCCCGTGCTGTCCCTGGTACTCCTGCCGCCCTTGGTATCCCTGCTGCCCTTGGTATCCCTGCTGCCCTTGTTGTTCCGAGCCCCAGCTCATATCAGCTCACTCCTGCCGGAGTCCCGACCTCGCCCGTGCGCTTGAGCTTCTGCCAGCGGAGGCGGCCGCCGGTGAGAGCCGTGACGGAGGAGTGGATCAGGACGAGGTACATCATCTGGCGGTACGCGAGTTGCTGGAGCGGCAGCATCGCGAGGTAGCGGTACTTCTCCCGGTCGAGCCGGAACGCGTAGGCCGCGCAGACGAGTTGGACGACCAGTACCGCCAGCCAGGCCAGCAGCGAGGCCCAGAAGTCGACGAAGATCATCGAGTAGATGGTGAACACGTCGATCAGCGGCGCGAGAACCGGCGTGATGATCTGGAAGATGACCACAAGCGGCATACCGACGCGACCGAAGCGGCCCGAAGGTCCCTTGTCCGTCAGGGACTTGCGGTGCTTCCACAGCGCCTGCATGGTGCCGTACGACCAGCGGTAGCGCTGCGACCACAGCTGCTTGAGCGAACCGGGCGCCTCCGTCCAGGCCTTGGCGTGCTCCTGGTAGACGACCCGCCAGCCCGCGCGGTGCATGGCGATGGTGATGTCGGTGTCCTCGGCGAGCGTGTCCTCGCTCATGCCGCCGACCTCGAGCACCGCGTCCCGGCGGAACGCGCCGATCGCGCCCGGAATGGTGGGCATGCAGCGCAGCAGGTCGTACATGCGACGGTCGAGGTTGAAGCCCATCACGTACTCGATGTGCTGCCAGGCGCCGATGATGGTGTTGCGGTTGCCGACCTTGGCATTGCCCGCGACCGCGCCGATCTCCGGGTCCGCGAACGGCTGCACGAGCTGGTGCACGGCGTCCGGCTCGAAGACGGTGTCACCGTCCATCATCACGACGATGTCGTAGCTGGCGTTGCGCACACCGTTGTTGAGCGCGGCCGGCTTGCCCGCGTTCTCCTGGCGGATGACGCGGACGTTCGGGATGCCCATCGCCTCGACGATCTCCGACGTGCCGTCCGTAGAGCCGTCGTCGACGACGATGATCTCGATCGGATGGGTGGACCGCGTCAGGGAGTCGATCGTGTTGGCGATGCACTCCTTCTCGTTGTACGCGGGCACGATCACGGTCACCGGCCTGGTGACCGTCGGCCCCCAACTGAATTTCCCGCCCTTGCCGCGCTTTTTGTTGCGCTGTCTGTAGTGGCGGCGGGCGAGGACCAGCATCAGCCCGAACCGGCCCATGACGGACACGCCGACGACGAACAGCAGCCAGGACAGCACCGGCAGGACCCACTCGGCGACCGCGACCGCGTAGATGAGGGCCTTGCCCTCGTACAGGGTCGCGCCGGACGCCTTCGACTGGCCGGACTGCTCGACGTTCACGTTGCCGGCGTCGGCCGAACCGGGCCCGGACTGCGTGCCACCCGACTGCCCACCCGGAACACCGGTCGGCGCGGCCCCGGCCTCGACGGTCTGCCCGGAACCGGTGTTTCCGCCCGGCCGGCCGTTCTGGCCCTGGTTCAGCTTCGCCATCGCGCCGCTGACCGTGGTGAAGGAGTACCCCTTCTTCTTCATCTTCTTGATGTACGTGTCGAGCGCCTTGACCGTCTGCGAACGGTCACCGCCCGCGTCGTGCATGAGGACGACGGCGCCCTCGTTGTTCTTCGGCGTGGCCCACTTGACGATCTTCGAAACGCCCGGCTTCTTCCAGTCGTCACTGTCGGTGTCGACGAAGACGCTGACGTAGCCCAGGTCTCCGATGTCCTGGTAGACCGGCCAGCTGTAATTGTCGACCGCGTTGATCTCCGACGAGTACGGGGCGCGGAACAGCGTGGTCGTGACCCCCGCCGCACCGGCCAGCGCGAGCTGCGTCTGCGTCAGCTCACGCTTCAGCCGCGCCGTGGTCTGGTAGGAGAGGTCGACGTGCGTGAAGGTGTGGATGCCGACCTCGTTGCCCTGGTCCACCAGGTCCTTCACGATGCTCGGGTAGCGGGAGACCATCGAGCCGACCATGAAGAACGTGGCTTCGATGTCGTTGTCCTCGAGGACCTTGAGGACCTTGGGAGTCCAGTCCCCGGTCGGACCGTCGTCGAAGGTGAGCACGATGGTCTTCTTCGGTACGGACTGCGTCTTCGCCGTGCCGTTGTTGAAGGTCAGGAGAGGACCGCCGTCGAGGATTTTCTCCGGCACCTCGTCGTAGGCGGCGCCGTCGCGCACCCGGGAGTCATTGCCGATCTCGGAGCGCAGATAGCCATCGAGCAGCATCACGCTGGTGAGTCCCAGCAGGAGGAGCAGGGCGAGGATCACACGGGGTTTCTGCAGCGCCGCGGCCCTGCCCGCCGCCCGCTCCATCTTGGAGGGGGCACGCCGGCGGCCGCGCGAGGGCGTCGTCGAAGTCATGTGGGTGGGTCCGTTCCGGTCAGTTGGCGCCGGTGGAGGCAGACGCAGAGGGAGCCGAGGAGGGGGCCTCGCCGGTGGGCGTGCCCGACGGCGGGTTGCCGGTGGGCCTGCCGGTGGGGGCCACGCCACCCTGCGGCTGGAAGTTGCCTCCGGGGGCGGAGCCGGCCTGGCCACCGCCGAACGGGATCAGCGAGTTCGGGGTGAGCGAGGTGCCCACGCCCATGAAGGCCATGCCGAGAACGACCGCGTAGCCGAGGCACACGGCGCCGAAGAGCATGCCGACTCGGCGCAGGAGACGTGCTCTGCGCCCGGAGCTGTCAACGAAGACGGGCCCGTCCCCGGACCCGTTGCCGGGTTTGCGGCGACGGCCGCGCACTTGGGCGCGGTTTTCGATGGCTGACTCGGATTGCATTCCCCGGATATTAGGACGCCTTTATGTGGCCAATTCTCTGGTTCTCATGTGAGGCACCCATGAAACTTGGCCCAACCTGTCCGTTCCCTGAGAGAATTCTCGATCATCCGCGCAGCTCGGGACTGACACATACAGACCTTATGTACCATTCTCGCGCCCGACTCGCCCGATTCACCCCCTGCCCCTATGTGCTTTCTATGCGTTTCCTGTATTCGTGAATCAACACCGAATGTGCCACCTTTGAACTCCGGAATCGCACTTTGTTTCCGTCCTGAGACAGAAATCACGAGAGCGGGTGCATGCGCAATGAGGAGTTTCCTGAAGCCGGCCGCCGGGCTCGTCTGCCTGGTGGCCCTGGCCTGTGCGGGGTGCTCCTCCGGTGGTGATGACACCTCGGACGCGGCGCCCGCACAGACCCCGCAGACGAGTGCGGCGCCCTCCGAGACCGAGGCCACGTCCACCACCTCGTACGCGCCCTACGTGAGCGCCACGGCCACCTCCGCCACGGACGCGACCGGGTCCCCGACCACCTACAACCTGGCCTTCGTGATCTCGGACGGCAGCGACTGCACGCCCAAGTGGAACGGGACGGAGGCCATCGACAAGGCCTCGGTGACGTCCCGGATCTCGGCGCTCAAGGAGTCCGGCGCGAGCGTGCGCGTCTCCTTCGGCGGGGCGTCCGGCAAGGAGCTGGCCGAGACCTGCGACAGCGCGAGCGCGCTCGCCGAGGCCTACGGCGAGGCGCTCGACGCCGCCGGATCGACCCAGGCGGACTTCGACATCGAGGGCGACACGCTGACCGACTCCGACTCGGTCGCGCTGCGCTCCGAGGCGATCGCGCTGCTCCAGAAGGAGCGCAGCGACCTGAACGTCTCCTTCACACTGCCGGTCATGCCGTCCGGCCTCGACGCCGACAGCCTGGCGCTGCTGGAGTCCGCCAACGACAACTCCGTGGCGGTCTCCACCGTCAACATCATGACGATGAACTACGGCACGTCGTACGGCGGTGACATGGGTGACTACGCGGAGACCTCCGCCGAGGCGACCCACGACCAGCTGGAGGACGTCTTCGGGCTGTCGAGCGAGGGGGCGTGGCAGGGGCTCGCGCTCACCTCGATGATCGGCGACAACGACGTGGCGGGCGAGACGTTCACCCTCTCGGACGCGGCTCAGGTGCGGGAGTTCGCCGAGGAGAAGAAGATCGCGTGGGTCTCCATGTGGTCGACGTTCCGTGATCAGCAGTGTTCGAGTGACGATGCGGATTCGGACAATGCGGCAACCAATTGCAGTGGGGTGACGCAGACTTCGGGGGCGTTTGCGGAGGCGTTGGCCGGATGAAAACTGCGGGCCGTGGGGAGCTCGTCGCGCCCACTCTGCGGAGCCCGCAAATGGCACAACCCCGCGCCCAAAAAAGGCTCGCCGCAGCGGACGAGCGTGAATGAGCTCAGCGCCGTCTGTGTACCAAGCGGCCTGCACACACCGTCGCGATGCACGTGCCGTCCTCGTCGAAAACAGCCAGGTCTGCGCGGGCCGTGTCGGTGATCATCGGCTTTCCTGTACGAGGAAGGACAGCGACCTCGTTGCGGGAAGCCGCCGCTCGGAGGTCGGCCGTGTCGGCGTGTTCCGCCCGTACGGCGGTGGCGCCCAGTTTCAGTACGGCGTGGACGCGCTCTCGGGGGCTCGGCGCCTCGGGCAGGGCCCCCTCGTGGACGAGCGCCGGCCCGAGCACGCCGGGCCAGCGTCGCAGCCGCGCGCCCGGAAACCGCTCCAACAGCTCGGCGAGCGGCCCGAAGCCCGCGACGCGGTCCCCGTCGACGGCGACCGCGCCCTCCTTCACCGGCTCGGCGTCCCAGGTGACCCGAAGCTCGTCCGCGGCGTGAATCGTCAGCACGACGGCGCTAGTTGGAGGTCAGCAGCTTCAGCTCGGGGTGTGCGGTGCCACCCTCGATCGCGGTCGACGAGATGTGCGACATGACCCGCTCGTCGACCGGGTCGTTCGCCGGGTCGTCGTGGACCACGATGTGCTCGTACGTCGTCGTCCGCTGGGCCGGAACGCGGCCCGCCTTGCGGATGAGGTCGATGATCTCCAGGCGGTTGGAGCGGTGCTTGGCGCCCGCCGAGGAGACGACGTTCTCCTCCAGCATGATCGAGCCGAGGTCGTCCGCGCCGTAGTGCAGCGAGAGTTGGCCGACCTCCTTGCCGGTGGTCAGCCAGGAGCCCTGGATGTGGGCGACGTTGTCGAGGAAGAGGCGGGCGATCGCGATCATCCGCAGATACTCGAACAGCGTGGCCTGGGTGCGGCCCTTGAGGTGGTTGTTCTCGGGCTGGTAGGTGTACGGGATGAAGGCGCGGAAGCCGCCCGTCCGGTCCTGTACGTCACGGATCATCCGCAGGTGCTCGATGCGCTCGGCGTTGGTCTCGCCGGTGCCCATGAGCATGGTGGAGGTCGACTCGACGCCCAGCCCGTGCGCGGCCTCCATGATCTCCAGCCAGCGCTCGCCGGACTCCTTGAGGGGAGCGATCGCCTTGCGCGGCCGCTCGGGCAGGAGCTCCGCGCCCGCGCCCGCGAAGGAGTCGAGACCGGCGGTGTGGATGCGCTGGATCGCCTCCTCCACACTCACCTTGGAGATGCGGGCCATGTGCTCGACCTCGCTCGCCCCCAGCGAGTGGATGACGAGCTGCGGGTAGGCGGCCTTGATCGCGGAGAAGTGCTTCTCGTAGTACTCGACGCCGTAGTCCGGGTGGTGCCCGCCCTGGAACATGATCTGCGTACCACCGAGCTCGACGGTCTCGGCGCAGCGGCGCAGGATGTCGTCGAGGTCGCGGGTCCAGCCCTTGGCGGTGTCCTTCGGGGCGGCGTAGAAAGCGCAGAACTTGCACGCCGTGACGCACACGTTCGTGTAGTTGATGTTGCGCTCGATGATGTACGTGGCGATGTGCTCGGTGCCCGCGTACTTCGCCTTGCGTACGGCGTCGGCGGCGGCGCCGAGCGCGTGCAGCGGGGCGTCGCGGTAGAGGTCGAGCGCCTCTTCGGGGGTGATCCGCCCACCCGCGGCGGCACGGTCGAGGACGGACTGAAGGTCGGCCTTCTCGGTCACCGGGAGCGTCCCTTTCATAGGGGTGTGGACGGACCTTGCCAGCCTACGCCAGCCCTGCCCTGAGCCCGACGTCAGGCCGCGAACGCCCCGATCAGCAGCCCGATGTACGCGCCCGCGATCAGGAACGGCCCGAAGGGGATGGAGGTCTTGCGCCCGGCTCGCCGCGCGATGACGAGCCCCAGCCCGTACAGCCCCCCGAACAGGAACCCCGCGAAGGTCCCCAGCACGACGGTCCCCCACCCGTACCAGCCGAGCACGGCCCCGAGCCCCGGCGCGAGCTTCACGTCCCCGAATCCCATCCCGTTCGGGTTGATGAGAAAGAGAAGGAAGTACGCGCCGCCGAGGCCGAGCGCCCCGAACAGCGCGGTCGGCCAGTCCCCCACGTGCTCGGGCACGGCGGCGACCACCCCGAGCAGCCCGAGCGCGCCGACCGCGAGCGGCAGGGTCAGCGCATCGGGCAACCGCTGCACCCTGAAGTCCACGACGGCGAGCAGCACTCCGAGGGGCGCGAGCAGCAGCCAGACGCCGAGTTCGGGGCGGGTGCCGGTGGCGAGGGCCAGACCGGCGCAGACGAGGGCGGTGGTGAGGGCCGTACGGGGGGTGCCGGGTCCGTACGATGACGTACGGGATGCGCGAAATGTACTGGATGCACTGGACCTACGGAATGTACTGGGTACCCGGGATATCGCGGACATCCGGACGGAGTCGGCGCACGCGACGCACCCGGCGAGTCCGAGCCAGCCCCGCGCGATGCCGGTGATCGGATGACCGTCCGGGCACCGGTCCCGCCACGTCTCGTCCGGTTCCACCGCGAACCGGTACGCGGCCCGCGGCACCAGCAGCCCCACCGCCGCGCCCCAGAGGGCGGCGACGGCGGTCAGCCAGAGGTCGGGATCCACGGGCCCACCTTACGCAGCCGCCCCACACCGCGGGCAGTGCGTAGATCTCGTAACCACCTGTCGCCAGAAGGTGGTTGCCGAAGATGGCCGCCTGCCAGGGCTCGCCGGGATCCTTCTGGTCGTTGCAGACCCAGCGCGGCCTTCTGGTCCTCGCTGTCAGGGCGTGGACGCCGCCGTCCCTGAGGAGCATCCGTACGTCTGGTCCCTGGGGCCGGCCGCGACGCTGCTTCTCGGCGCCGCCCTGATCGCCGTACTCGTCAGGCGCTCCACCGCCCGGCGGCCGGCCGAGCCCCCGACTACTTGATCTTCGCCATCCGAGCCACCGGATCCCCCGCCTCCGAGTTGTCCGTCTCGTACGTGAGTTCGGCCCCGACGGGAATCAGCCGCACCTCGTGTCTGCCGGTGGTGCACGTGCCGGGGTTGGACTCGTCGGCGATGCTCGTCGCGGTGAGCTGTTTCTCGGTGACCTTCTTCAGGACGAGTACGTCGTCGCAGACGCCGCCGATCAGGTCGGTCGACCGGAACGTACCCACCTCCTTGCCCACGGCGGCCCGGTGCAGGGTGACCCGGAAGGTGCCCGCGGGCAGCTTGCCGTCCAGGGCGAAGGCGTCGCCCTCCCATGTGCCGAGGTACTTCGCCGGCACGGAACCGGGCTCCGCGTCCACCGGCTCGGACGCGCTCGGTGTCGCCGCCGGAGGGGGGCTCGCCGCGGAGTCGGAGCCACTGGAAGCCGCGTCGTTGTCACCGCCCCCCGGCATCAGGTCGAACACGAACGCCGAGCCCACCGTGACCGCGGCCAGCGCTCCGGCGACGGCCAGCGCGACCGTACAACTCAGCTTGCGACCACGGCCGTTCATCCCGGGGGCCGAGGTCGCGGCCACACTGACGGAGAGCTTGCCGGGGCGGCCGACGGGCGGGGGCACCATGTCCTGCGGCTCGGCCCGCGCCTCACTCTGCCCCGGCACGTAGGCCGACTGCTGCGCCGGCACGTAGGTCGACTGCTGTCCCGGCCCATACGTCGGCATCGCGGGCGGCGGCCCGAACACCCCGCCGGGCACCGGCACGCCCGCGCCGGAACCGGACGCCGGTACCTCCGCGCCGGAGTTCGGGCCCACCGAAGGGCTGCTGAATCCCACCGGACCCGAGGGCGCCGGCTCGGTCGCCTCAAGGTTCAGCAGCTGTACGGCACTTCGGCTCACCTGCTCCACCAGCGCTCCCGGCAGCCATCCCGCCGTCACCAGCCGGGCCGCGCCCTCGGGAGCCAGCCGCGCGGCCGCCTCACCCGGAGTCGGCCGCCCGAGCGGTTCCTTCGCCAGGCACGCCGACACGAGATCCCGCAACCCGCCCTCCAGGGAGCCGAGTCGGGGCTCCTCGTGCACCACCTTGTAGAGGAGGGCAGCCGAGGAGTCACCGGAGAACGGGGACTCACCCGTCGCCGCGTACACCAGCACCGCGCCCAGCGAGAAGACGTCCGCCGCCCCCGTGACCCCCTGGCCGAGGATCTGCTCGGGCGACATGTAGCCCGGGGATCCGACGGAGACGCCCGTCGAGGTGAGCGAAGCCGTGCCGTCCGTCGCCCGCGCGATGCCGAAGTCGATCAGCAAGGGGCCGTCGAGGGTCAGCAGGACGTTGGACGGCTTGACGTCCCGGTGGACCAGACCCAGCGCGTGGACCGCCGAGAGCGCCTCGGCGAGGCCCGCGCCCAGGACTCGCACGGAAGGCAGCGGCAGCGGGCCACCATCCGCGACGGCGGCCGCGAGCGAGGGACCGGCCGCGTACCCCGTCGCGACCCACGGCACCGATGCCTCCGGGTCCGCGTCCAGGACCGGCGCCGTCCACGCGCCGCCCACCCGCCGAGCGGCCTCGACCTCACGACGGAAGCGGGCGCGGAACTCCTCGTCGAGCGCGAAGTGCGGGTGCACGATCTTGACCGCGACCGTACGGCCGCCCGCGCTGCGGCCCAGATACACCCGCCCCATGCCGCCGGAGCCCAGCCGGCCGAGCAGCCGGTAGGGCCCCACGACAGTGGGCTCGTCGACTCCGAGCGGCTGCATGACGCTCACCCCTCCCCCGTACGCACTCCACGCACTGCCCAGCAGCGTAGTGCCGTACGCGCCCCGAGCCTCAGGACTCCAGCAGCCGCACCTTCACATCCGCCGGAAACCCGGTGGTCGAGCCGACCCGCCGCGCGAACTCCCCCACCGCGGCCAGCTGCGGGCCGCCGAAGCGGAAGTCGAGCGTGGTGAAGTACTGCTCCAGAATCCGCTCGTCGAAGGCCTCCCAGCGGGCGGCCTGCTCGGCGACCTTGCCGACCTCGTCCAGCGAGAGATCCCGGGACGCCAGGAAGGCCTCGTGCACCTTGCGGGTGACGACCGGCTCCCGCTCCAGATAGTCGCGCCGGGCGGCCCACACGGCGAAGACGAACGGCAGCCCCGTCCACTCCTTCCACAGGGAGCCGAGGTCGTGCACCTGCAGACCGAACTTCGGCCCGTCGAACAGATTGGCCCGAAGCGCCGCGTCACCGATGAGTACGGCGGCCTCGGCTTCCTGCATCATCAGGCTGAGGTCGGGCGGGCAGGTGTAGTACGACGGCTGGACGCCCACGCTCTCGGCCAGCAGCAACTGCGCGAGCCGAACGGATGTACGAGAGGTCGAGCCGAGGGCGACCTTGGCGCCGTCCAGCTGGTCCAGCGGGACCTGCGAGACGATCACACAGGACATCACCGGACCGTCGCAGCCGACAGCGATGTCAGGGAAGGCGACCAGCTCGTCCGCGTGCTTGAGGAACTCGACGAGGGTGATGGGCCCGATGTCGAGGTCGCCCCGCACGAGCTTCTCGCTGAGCTTCTCCGGGGTGTCCTTGGTGAGCTCGAAGTCGAGAAGCGTGCCCGTTCTTGCGAGCCCCCAGTAGAGGGGCAGGCAGTTCAGGAACTGGATGTGGCCGACGCGCGGCCGGTTGCGTGAATTGTCCACATCGCGAGGCTAGCCCCCATGGGGTACGGTGCAGACTTCAGGGTCCGAAGTGGTTCTGGAAAACACTCCGACCGCTCGTGTCAACCCTCACGACACGACTTTGTCACCTCTTGTGACATCACCTCGTCAACCCGCACCCCGGCAGGGTCAAACATCCGGGTGACGTGATCTTGCCCTCTATTGCTTTCGGCTGCCCGGATGCTAAGCTCGCCGCAAGTTGCAGTTTGGTTTCCCTTGCAGTACAGAGCCTGCGGAGCATGTGACCGCGGGCTCTCGTCGTTTTCAGACGTATGCAGTTGTTTACACAATCGCAGGTTCTGGAGCAGGGCAACCCTTTGGGCCCAAGGAGGGCTTATGGCTACCGGAACCGTGAAGTGGTTCAACGCCGAAAAGGGCTTTGGTTTCATCGCCCAGGAAGGCGGCGGCCCGGACGTCTTCGTCCACTACTCCGCGATCAACGCGAGCGGTTTCCGCTCTCTCGAAGAGAACCAGTCGGTTTCCTTCGACGTCACGCAGGGTCCGAAGGGCCCGCAGGCGGAGAACGTCACCCCGATCTAAGCCTGCGGGCTCCATGAGCCTCATGTCTTGATCCGGAACGGATAGCAGTACCCAAGGAGCCCCGCGCCAGCCGGTCGCGGGGCTCCTGCCTTTTGTCCCGACCGCGTCGTTTCATTCCCTTTCCCCCGGCGGTGCCGTTTCGTCCCCGGGGTCTGGCGCGGGTTGAACAGCCACCTCTCCGGCACCGTATGTGCCTGTGTGGATCAGCCGGGAAAGCGCACCCCGGCTGTAGCGGACATCCGTACGCATTACGTCTGTACGCATTACGTCTGTACGCATTACATCCGTATGCATTGCATCCGTATGTATTGCATCCGTACGCATGACGAGCGAGCAATGCCGATCCTGCACACACCATGAGGTGATCCCAGATGGTCAGTCGATCCAGCGCACCCACCCCCCACCGAAAGCGCCGCGGCAGACTCTGGTTGATCGGAGCCGTCACTGCCGGCCTGGTCTCGGCGGCGGTCGCCGGTGGTGTCGCCCTGGCCACCGACGACCCACCCTCCGCGGCCTCCTCGACGACCGAGGCGCCGGTACGGACCCTGGCCTCCTCACCGGCCGAGGCGCCCGCACGAACCCTTGCCTTCCCCGAGGCCACCGGTGAGCAGGCGGTCGCCGAGACCCAGCAGGTGTCCGGCACCTTCGACGGCGAACTTCAGCGGTTCGTCGGAACCGGGGCCCTCGGCGGTGGAGACCAGGAGGAGGGGCAGGATCCGATCTTCGAGCTGGCCGACGGCGCGGTGCTGAAGAACGTCATCCTCGGCGCCCCGGCAGCCGACGGCGTGCACTGCCTGGGCAGTTGCACCCTGGACAACGTGTTCTGGGAGGACGTCGGCGAGGACGCCGCGACCTTCCTCGGCGAATCGGAGGACGCGACCTACCTGGTGACCGGCGGCGGAGCCACCAAGGCCGAGGACAAGGTGTTCCAGTTCAACGGCAACGGCACGCTCACCGTCCGCGGCTTCGAGGTGTCGGACTTCGGAAAGCTCGCCCGCACCTGCGGCAACTGCAGCGAGCAGTTCCAGCGCGACATCGTGCTGGAGGACGTGACCGCGACCGCACCCGGCAGCGAACTGGCCGGCATCAACAGCAATCTGGGCGACACCGCACGCCTGTCCAACATCACGATCGTCGGCGACGCCGAACGAGAGATCGTCCCTTGCCAGAAGTTCGAGGGCGTCACCGAAGGCGAACCGACCGAACTCGGTTCCGACGCTGACGGCACGAACTGCGTCTTCGCCGAGTCCGACATCACCTTCCAGTAAGCCAGCAGGCCAGGAGGTGAGGTGAAGCCCCGGTGTATCCCGCACCGGGGCTCAACCGGGGTTCAACCGATGACGCGCCAGCGGTTCGCTGGTTCGCCAATTCGCCGATTCGCCAGTTCGCCCAACACAAAAATCCCGCCCGATCAATCAGATCGGACGGGATCTTGTCAACCATTCCTGAGCTGACTCAAGAACAGTCGTTGCGGTGGACCTGAGGGGATTTGAACCCCTGGCCCCCTCGATGCGAACGAGGTGCGCTACCGGACTGCGCCACAGGCCCTTGCAACGAGTGAAACTCTAGCATCCCCGTCCCGCTGCTTGGAAATCCGTTCCTGGCTGGTCAGCCGGGGGTCCCGAGCGGGGTGGTCAGCGGGTGGTCATTCGTTGGCCGCACGCGGCCGCCCTCCCTCGTCGTACTGGTCGAACAGCGGGGTGCGACCGCGCTCGCGGGCGCGCCGGGCGGACGCGGCGCGCCGGGCGTCGCTGCGACCGTCGTCCGCGACCTCGCCCTCCTCGTCGGCATCGGGCCCCTCCTCGTCGGCAAGGTCCGCCTCCGGCTCGCTCGGCTCGACGGCACTGGAGCGCGCGGAACTCCACGCGTCCGGCGCCCCCAGGTCGACGCTGGAGGTGGCCCGGGGCGCGACCGGCGCGGTCACGTACGTCGGCAGCGGAACCGGCACCGGGTCCCAGCTGTCACCCCGGCCGGGGCCCTGCTGCCGCTCGCGCTGCTGGTCGACCCACTCGGCGTGGTCGGTCTGCTCGACGAGGGCGCGGCGGTCGGCCGCGAGCGCGGACAGCCCGGGGTCGGTCTCCGGCTCGGGGCCGTCGTCCGGCTCGTCGGCGCCCGGATCGAGGGTCGGCCGCCGGCGCGGCTGCCGCTCCCGCAGCCGCTGCGCCGCGGCCTCGGCCCGGCGCCGGTCCATGGTGTACGTGAAGCGCCGTCGCTCCTGGGCGCGCAGATAGACGATGTACGAGCTCAGCATCACGGCGGGCACGCCGGGCGCCCACAGGAAGGCGAGCCCCCCGACGGCCGCCACGATCGCACCGAACGTGAAGGCCAGGAAGAGCATCACGGTCGTACGCCGTCGGCGCGCGAGCACCTTCGAGCGCTGGGCGCGCGCCGCGGCCTCCGCCGCGGAAGCCCCCCGCGGAGCCGGAACCTGCGAGCCCGCGGACCTACCCGACGACTTGGGCCCGGGTTTGGACACGGACCTGGGCGCGGACTTGGCCGACTGCTGCGGCACCGGCTCGGCGCCTCTCGAAGAGTCGACGGAGGAACCGGCCGAAGACCCCATGGGGGAACCGGCAGGAGAACCGATCGGCGAACCCGCCGAAGAACCTGTCGGGGAACCCGCCGAGTAGCCCTGCTGCGCGCCCTGCCGGGCCGCGGCCTGCGACGCCTGCTGTGGCTCCGGCTGAGCGGGGGGCGGGAGTTGGGCCTTGGTCTGCTGCCGGACCGGAGGCATGGCGAAGGCCCGGACGTCCACCGAATCGGTGACGCCGTCCGGATCGGCGCTGTGCTCCCCCTCTTCGGCGGAGCGCGCCCGCAGGTCCTTGGCGTACCGGCGCTCCATTCCCGCCCGTCCGGACAGCAGCCGGATGGCGGTGCTGAAGCGTTCCGTCGGACGGGCTTCGTTCAGCTCGTCCTGCCTACGGAGCCACATCGGCACCAAGTAGGCGGCCCAGGCCCCGACGATGACTGCGTAGATGAGGCCGCTGCTGCTCACGCCTCACACGGTAGAGGGGTTTGCATGAGGCCATCTGCCAATTGGGCCGGTGTGTCGCACGATCTGGCTGATATTTCGAGCTTTTTTTGTGACCGACGCGATCAGCGGGCCACCGGGACCGCGAATTTAATGCCTCGAGATGCCACCGAGATGCACCCAAGACGCTCCGAGGTGATCACCATCTCGATCATTTTCGAACATCTATTTCATTTACTGGCGTTGTCGGGCTTGCTCGGGTTCTGCGACCCAGCCCGCTCCGACCCAGTCCGCTCCGACCCTGCCTGATCGGCGCGTGTCCGCTCCGATCGTGCCCGCCGCCACCGTCCGAGCAACCCGTCCGGCACCTCTTCGGCGGTGAGCGCGAAGACGAGATGGTCCCGCCAGGCGCCGTCGATGTGAAGATAACGTGGACGCAGCCCTTCCTCGCGGAATCCGAGTTTCTCCACGACCCGGCGGCTGGGCCCGTTCTCCGGGCGAATACAGACCTCGATGCGGTGCAGTCCGACCGCGCGGAAGCAGTGGTCGGTCGCCAGCGCCACGGCCGTCGGCATCACTCCGCGGCCCGCCACCGACTGGTCCACCCAGTAGCCGATGTGCCCGGAACACATGGATCCCCAGGTGATCCCGGCGACCGTCAGCTGTCCGACCAGCCGCCCCTGGTACTCGATCACGAAGGGCAGCATCCGGCCCGCGTTGGCCTCGGCGCGCAGGTGCCGGACCATCTGGCGGTAGGTCGGCCGGTGCGCGATGGGGCCGCTGGGGGTGGGCGGCGGGATCGTCGCCTCCCAGGGCCGCAGCCAGTCCCGGTTGCGCCGGTTCACCTCACGCCAGGCCCGCTGATCGCGCACCTTTATGGGCCGGAGGACGACGTCGCCGTCCACCAGTTCGACGGGCCAGGCTGGGCTGTTCAGCTCGCACCCCCACTGCCGCTGGGTCTGGGGTGATCGCCGCCGCGGATCTGGTCGACGGCGTGGATCAGGAGGGGCTCCAGGACGGCCAGACCGTCCCTCACCCCGCCGGTGGAACCCGGCAGGTTGACGATCAACGTCCGTCCCGCGACTCCGGCGAGCCCCCGGGACAGCGCCGCCGTCGGCACCTTCTCTCTTCCGAACGCCCTGATGGCCTCGGGAATGCCCGGCACCTCGTGATCGAGCACGCGCCGCGTCGCTTCCGGGGTCCGGTCGGTGGGCGAGATCCCCGTACCACCCGTCGTCACGATGACGTCGTACCCGGCCTCGACGCCCGTGCGCAGCGCCGCCTCGACGGGGTCGCCGTCGGGGACGACCCGCGGGCCGTCGACCGTGAAGCCGCACACCGTGAGCCCCTGGGCGATCAAGGGCCCGCCCCTGTCCTCGTAAACCCCCGCGGCGGCCCTGTTGGAGGCGGTGATCACCAGTGCGCGATAGGACGACGGCGTCATGCCCGGCTCCAGTCGCCCGACTTTCCGCCCGTCTTCTCCTCGACGCGTACGTCCGTGATGACCGCTCCCTTGTCGACCGCCTTGACCATGTCGATCACGGTGAGGGCCGCCACGCTGACCGCGGTGAGGGCTTCCATCTCGACGCCCGTGCGGTCGGTGGTCTTCACGGTGGCCAGGATCTCGACGGCGTCGTCCGCGACCGACAGATCAATCTTGACACCCGACACCGACAACGGGTGGCAGAGCGGGATCAGGTCCGGCGTGCGCTTGGCGCCCATGATGCCCGCGATGCGCGCGGTGGCCAGGGCGTCACCCTTGGGGACCCCCTCGCCGCGCAGCAGCTCGACCACTCGGGGAGAGACCAGGACTCGGCCGCTGGCGCGGGCGGTGCGCGCGGTCACATCCTTGCCCGATACATCGACCATGCGGGCGGCGCCCGCCTCGTCGATATGGGTCAGTCGGTCCTGCGCGGAGGGTCCGGGGGTCTCCCCCCGGGATGGAACGGTCATGTGCTGCGGCGCTCCCGGTCGGGCCTGTTGTGCGCGACACGCTACCGCCAACCGGGGGTGCTCAGCCGAGCAGGACCACCTCCACCTCGGTGCCGGGCTCCACCGAGGTGGTGTCCTCGGGGACGACGATCAGCGCGTCGGCCTGTGCGAGGGCGGCGACCAGGTGGGATCCCGCGCCGCCGACCGGCGTCACCTTTCCGTCGGCGTACCTCCCCCGAAGGAACTGCCTGCGGCCCGCCGGCGAGGTCAGTGCCTTGCCCGTCTCCAGGATCGCGCGGGTCGTGGGCCGGTGGACGTCGTCCAGCCCCATCAGGGTGCGGATCGCGGGGCGGACGAACAACTCGAAGGAGACGTACGACGACACGGGGTTGCCCGGGAGCGCGAGCAGCGGGGTGTGCTCGGGGCCGATGGAGCCGAAGCCCTGCGGCTTGCCGGGCTGCATGGCGAGCTTGCGGAACTCGATGCCGCTGCCCGGCTCGTCCTCGTCGCCCACGGAGGACAGGGCTTCCTTGACGACGTCGTACGCGCCGACGCTCACGCCGCCCGTCGTGACCAGCAGGTCCGCGCGGATGAGCTGGTCCTCGATGGTGGAGCGGAGTGTCTCGGCGTCGTCGGAGACCGCGCCCACGCGGTAGGCGATGGCTCCGGCGTCGCGGGCGGCTGCGCAGAGGGCGAAGCTGTTGGAGTCGTAGATCTGGCCGCTACCGAGCGGCTCGTCGGGCTGGACCAGTTCGCTACCGGTGGACATGACGACCACGCGCGGGCGCGGACGCACGCGCACGGTGCCGCGGCCGATCGCGGCGAGCAGGCCGATCTGCGGCGGGCCGAGGATGGTGCCCGCTTCGAGGGCGCGGTCGCCGGCCTTCACATCGCTGCCCTTCGCGCGCACGTGCGCGCGTGCCTCGGCCGGACGGTGCACGTGCACCTGGCCGGCGGCACCCTCGGGAGCGGCGCTGTGGGCGCGCATCCCCGAGACCGGCCCCTCGCCCAGGCCGCCGTCGGTCCACTCCACCGGGACGACGGCCTCGGCGCCGGGCGGCAGCGGGGCGCCGGTCATGATGCGGGCGGCCTGACCGGGGCCCACGGAGGGCTGCTCGGCCTGGCCGGCCGCGACATCGCCGACGACCGTGAGGACGGCCGGGTACTCCTCGCTCGCGCCCGCGACATCGGCGACCCGGACCGCGTACCCGTCCATCGAGCTGTTGTCGAACGGCGGCAGTGAGACCGGCACCGTGACGTCCTCGACCAGGACGCAGCCCTGGGCGTCGAGGAGTTGCAGCTCGATGGGTTCGAGCGGGCGGACGGTCGCGAGGATGTCCTCCAGGTGCTCGGTCACCGACCAGAGGTGGTCCTGGCCGGTGACGCGGGTCGCGGCGCTGCTCAAATCGCTACATCTCCTCGGCTGCGTAACTGCGAAGCCAGGTCCGGAAGTCCGGGCCCAGGTCTTCACGTTCGCATGCGAGTCTGACAATGGCACGCAGGTAGTCGCCCCGGTCGCCGGTGTCATAGCGGCGACCCTTGAAGACGACGCCGTGGATGGGGCCGCCGACCTTCTCGTCCGCGGCGAGCTGCTGGAGAGCGTCGGTGAGCTGGATCTCGCCACCACGGCCCGGCTCCGTCTTGCGCAGGATGTCGAAGATGCGCGGGTCGAGGACGTAGCGTCCGATGATCGCGTAGTTGCTGGGCGCGTCCGCCGGGTCCGGCTTCTCGACCAGGCCCGTCACCTTGACCAGGTCGCCCTCGTCGGTGGCCTCGACGGCGGCGGAGCCGTAGAGGTGGATCTGCTCGGGCTCGACCTCCATGAGCGCGATGACGCTGCCGCCGTACTGCTCCTGGACCTGGACCATGCGGGCCAGCAGGGGGTCGCGCGGGTCGATCAGGTCGTCGCCGAGGAGCACTGCGAAGGGCTCGTTGCCGACGTGCGGGGCAGCGCACAGCACGGCGTGACCGAGACCCTTGGGGTCGCCCTGGCGCACGTAGTGCATGGTGGCGAGGTCGCTGGACTCCTGGACCTTGGCAAGGCGGTTGGCGTCGCCCTTCTTCTGGAGGGCCGATTCGAGCTCGTAGTTACGGTCGAAGTGGTCCTCGAGGGGGCGCTTGTTACGGCCCGTGATCATCAGGACGTCGTCGAGACCCGCCGACACAGCCTCTTCGACCACGTACTGGATCGCCGGCTTGTCCACGACCGGCAGCATTTCCTTGGGAGTGGCTTTAGTGGCCGGCAGGAACCGGGTACCGAGGCCCGCTGCGGGAATGACAGCCTTGCTGATCCTGGGGTGCGACTCAGTCATGGCGGTAACCATATCCGGTCGCTATGAGCGGAATCTGTCATTCCCGTTAAATAGCTCTCATATGACCGCATAAGCAACGACACGGGAGCGACTTGTGGGCCACGCCGGACGTGAAGCAGAGCCTGACAAACGAATGTTGCGGCGCGGAATCCTCTCGGTGAGAAGCAGGTTGACGCCCGGTGACCTGCGGGAAACCGCCACGGCCCTCGCCGTGCGCGCCCTAGAACTGCCCGAGCTGGCGCACGCGCGCACGGTGGCGGCGTACGTATCCGTCGGGAGCGAGCCGGGAACCCTCGCGCTCCTGGACACACTCCGCGCGCGGGGCGTACGGGTACTGCTGCCCGTCCTGATGGCGGACAACGACTTGAACTGGGGCGTGTACGTCGGAGAAGGTTCCCTCGCGCGCGTCCAACACGCCGGAAAGATGGCCCTCTTGGAGCCCGTGGGCGAGCGGCTCGGCCCCGAGGCGGTCCAGGAGGCCGACGCCGTCCTGCTGCCCGGTCTGGCGGTGGACCGGCGTGGGATGCGCCTCGGCCGCGGCGGCGGCTCGTACGACCGCGTACTGGCCCGTCTGGAGCGCGCGGGGGCCGATCCCGCACTGGTGGTGCTCCTGTACGACGCGGAGGTCGCCGAGCGCGTTCCCGAGGAGCCGCACGACCACCCGGTGCACGCGGTGGTGACGCCCTCGGGAGTACGGCGGTTCCGCTGACGGGCCCGGGTGTGTGAAAGGGCCCTCCACGCGCGCGTGGAGGGCCCTTTCACATGTCGCCGTCAGTGGCTCACGGCTCCAGCACCAGCGTGTCGCTCGTGCTGTCGTCGACCGCCTTCTTCGAGAAGGACCACGACAGCAGTTCACCCTTCGCCCATTTGTCCGTCTGGTCGGTGTAGTGGGCGCTGTAAGCGTGCCCGGAGGCTCCGGAGAGGTTGATCCACTTGGACTTGTCGAGGTCGTCGAGGTTGACCACCATCCGCATGGAGGGCACCCAGACCACCTCGTAGCCGCCCGCGGCGTTCCAGCCGGTCGCGTTGACCGTCGCCTCGCCGCCGCTGAGCTTCCAGGGACCGCGGTTGAGCATGTACTGCAGGACGTCGGGACCGCTGGTGCCCAGGGTCTGGTTCTTCAGGAACAGGCGGTGCAGCCGGCCCCAGCTCCAGGTGTCCATGTCCTTGCCGAGCTTGGCGGTCAGCTCCCAGCGGGCGTCCTTCATGGCCCGTGCGAACAGCTCGTCACGGGTGTCGGTCGCCCTGTCGAGGCGCGTCTTGGGCGCCTTCCACCAGTCGTTGTCCTCATCTTCGATGATCTTGCGGATCACCTCGAACCAGCGGTCGCCGCCGTCCGGTTGCGCCTGGTCCGCGTCGCGCTGACCGCATTCGCGCACCGACTGGTCCTCGTCCACCGGACCCGTGGTGTCGACCGGGTCGACGTACAGACACTGGCCCTTGACCCGCAGTTCCTTGGGCAGCTTGTTGCCGAAGGCGAGCTTGAGGATGTTGCGCCAGGTCGCGTTGAAGTACGCGGCCGCCGCGGAGTCGGCGTCCTGGGTGTAGTCCCAGCCCTCGAGCAGCTTCTGCGCCTCGCGGACGTTCTTGTCGGCGACGTCGAGCTTGAGCAGCCTGGGCACGATCAGCTTCGCGATCTCGCTGCTGTTGTCGAGCTGCATCTGCCGCATGTCATCGGTCGAGATCTTGCCGTCGCCCTTGATCTTCGACTCGATCAGGTCGGCGATCCGCTGGCTGCGGGCGCCGTAGCCCCAGTCCGTGGTGAGCGTGTAGGGGTACTTGTCCTGGTCGACGACGGCCTGGTTGGCGGTGACGATGTAGCCGCGCTCCGGGTTGTACTCGTAGGGCAGCTCGGCCTGCTTGATGTAACCGGTCCACGCGTACTTGGAGTCCCAGCCGGGCGCCGGGAGCGAGCCGTCGTAGCCGCCCCCGCGGGTCGGGATCCTGCCGGGCAGCTGGTAGCCGATGTTGTTCTTGGTGTCGGCGTAGATCAGGTTCTGCGAGGGCACGTCGAAGGAGACGGACGCCTCACGGAACTCGGTCCAGTTCGACGCCTTGTCCATCTCGAAGACGGCGTCCATGGAGTTGCCCGGTTCCAGGGCGGTCCAGCGCAGCGAGATGCCGTAGCCGTCGCCGCGGTCGGGCGCCGCGGTGTCGACGGTGGCCTTCTTGCCGACCTTGACCAGTTCGTCGTCGCGGTCGGACAGCAGGGGTCCGTTGTTGGTCTCGCGGACGACGATGGTCTTGCTCCCGCCGCCCGCGATCTTGATCGTTTCCCTGCGGCTGGTGAAGGGCAGCACCTTGCCGTCGTACTGGTAGCCGTCGCCGGTGATCTTCTCCAGGTAGAGGTCGGTGACGTCGACCCCGGAGTTGGTCATGCCCCAGGAGATGTCCGCGTTGTGGCCGATTATGACGCCGGGCATGCCCGCGAAGGTGTAGCCCGAGACGTCGTACTGGCACTTGGCGGAGACGGTGGTGCAGTGCAGGCCCATCTGGTACCAGACCGAGGGCAGCGAGGCCGAGAGGTGCGGGTCGTTGGCCAGCAGCGGCTTGCCGGTGATGGTGTGGGCACCGCCGACGACCCACGAGTTGGAGCCGATGCCGTTGCCGTTCACACCGACGGCCGTGGGCACGTCGTCGAGGACGTCGTAGAGCCCCGAGAGCTGGCTCTGCAGGTCGGAGGGCGCCGTGGTGTCGCCCGCGAGCCCGGTGCCCGCCGTGGACGCGGACTCCGTCGTGCCGGTCGTGCCGCTGTCCTGGACGTACGACCCCGTGACGCTGTCGTACTCGCCCTCCTGGACGATCGTCGCGTTTCGGCTGTACGGGTACTCCGGGTGCAGGTCGTCGATCTGCTTCGGGCCGAGGCGGCTGGTCATCAGGGAGCGGTCGATCTCGTCCTGCATATTGCCGCGCAGGTCCCAGGCCATCGCCTTGAGCCAGGCCACGGAGTCGACCGGGGTCCACTCCTCGGGCGTGTAGTCGTTGCTGAAACCAAGGGCCGCGTACTCCAGCGAGATGTCCTCGCCTTCCTTGCCCTTCAGGTAGGCGTTGACTCCCTTGGCGTACGCCTGGAGGTACTTCTTCGTGGAGGCCGACAGCTTCGTGTCGTACTCCTTCTTGGCGACCCGGTCCCAGCCCAGCGTGCGCAGGAATTCGTCGTCCTTGACCTGGCCCTTGCCGAACATCTCGGACAGCCGGCCCGAGGTCATGTGCCGGCGCACATCCATCTCGTAGAACCGGTCCTGCGCCTGGACGAAGCCCTGCGCCATGAACAGGTCCTCGTCGAACGAGGCGTAGACCTGGGGGATCCCGTAGCTGTCCCGCTTGACCTCCACGGACCCCGAGAGCCCGTCGAGCGTGAGGGAACCCTCGGTCTGCGGGAAGGAGGCTCGGACGGTGCTGACGCCCCAGTAGCCGCCGAAGGCGACGCCTCCGATCACAGCAAGAACCAGGACGATAAGGACCAGTCGGGCTTTGCGCCCCTTCTTCCTGCCGGACTTGCCGGGTTTCTGGCCGGAAGATGCGGTGGTGTTCGGGGGCATCGCTGTCCTTGCTGTCCTAACGCGAGCGGCAGGCGGTCCTGGAGTGCTGGAGCAACCATAGGCGCAGGGCCCACCGCGCCTTGACGCGGAGTCGGGTACCCGGATGGCCCAGCGCTCGATCTTGGCCTGAGGAGCGTCAAGAAAGCGTCAAGAGTTAGGTAAGGTAACGAAGTACTTGGACTTATGTACTCACCTCCGGCGTTCGGATCGACGTGATCGACTCGATCCACGTGATTCATGTGATCCATGTGATCCACGTGTGTGATCCATGTATTCGGATCCGACGTCCGGATTGGCAAGAAGGGAACAGCCGCTGACTGTCCACCACCTCAACCAGCTCCTCCTCGTCTGCTCGCTCGTTCTGCTCGTCGCGGTGGCAGCGGTTCGTATCTCCTCGCGCAGCGGGTTCCCCAGCCTGCTCGTCTACCTGGGCATCGGCATCGCCATGGGCCAGGACGGGCTCGGCAACATCCACTTCGACAACGCCGAGATGACGCAGGTCATCGGGTACGCGGCCCTGGTCGTGATCCTGGCCGAGGGCGGTCTCGGCACGAAGTGGAAGGAGATCAAGCCGGCACTTCCGGCCGCCACGTCACTGGCGCTGGTCGGCATCGCGGTGAGTGTCGGGGTGACGGCCACGGGCGCCCACTATCTGATCGGTCTGGAGTGGCGGCAGGCGCTCATCATCGGTGCGGTGGTGTCCTCGACGGACGCGGCGGCGGTCTTCTCGGTGCTGCGGAAAGTGCCCCTCCCCGCGCGCGTGACGGGAGTCCTGGAGGCAGAATCGGGCTTCAACGACGCTCCGGTGGTCATCCTGGTCGTCGCGTTCAGCACGGCGGGCCCGGTCGAGCACTGGTACGCGCTGCTCGGCGAGATAACCCTGGAGCTGGCCATCGGCGCCGCCATCGGCCTCGCGGTCGGCTGGCTCGGCGGGCTCGGGCTGCGGCATGTGGCGCTGCCGGCCTCCGGCCTCTACCCGATCGCCGTGATGGCGATCGCGGTCATGGCGTACGCGGCCGGAGCGCTCGCCCACGGCAGCGGATTCCTCGCCGTGTATCTGGCGTCGATGGTGCTCGGCAACGCGAAGCTGCCGCACTGGCCCGCCACCCGCGGCTTCGCCGACGGACTCGGCTGGATCGCCCAGATCGGCATGTTCGTCCTGCTCGGCCTGCTGGTCACGCCGCACGAGATGGGCGACGACATCTGGCCCGCGATCGTCATCGGCCTGGTGCTGACCATGGTCGCGCGGCCCCTGAGCGTCGTGGTCGGCCTCCTGCCGTTCCGTGTGCCGTGGCCGGAGCAGGTGCTGATGTCCTGGGCGGGGCTGCGCGGCGCCGTGCCCATCATCCTGGCGACCATCCCGATGGTGAGCGGTGTCGCGGAGAGCCGCCGGATCTTCAACATCGTCTTCGTCCTGGTCGTCGTCTACACCCTCGTCCAGGGACCCACGCTGCCCTGGCTGGCCCGGAAACTGCGGCTGGGCGAGGGCGCGGGCGCCGCCGACCTGGGCATCGAGTCGGCGCCCCTGGAGCGGCTGCGCGGCCATCTGCTGTCCGTCGCGATCCCGAAGGGATCGCGCATGCACGGCGTCGAGGTGGCCGAGCTGCGGCTGCCCGCGGGCGCCGCCGTCACGCTCGTCGTGCGCGACGGGAAGTCTTTCGTGCCCCTGCCCACGACCGTCCTGCGGCGCTACGACGAGCTGCTCGTGGTGGCCACCGATCCGGTCCGTGACGCCGCGGAACAGCGGCTCCGCGCGGTCGGCCAGGGCGGCAAGCTGGCGGGCTGGCTGGGGACGGCGGGCAACGACACCGGACCGGAAACCGGGACCGGAACCGACCGCTAAGGGCAGATATACATTCGCAGGCGGACGATGCCATGGTGCCCGCTTTCACAGGCACTCACCCCTCCACCCCTGTACGATGAAGGCATACCTTGATCGAACCAACTCTGTCTGACGCAGAGCTGGCGCGACCGTATGGCGGCCACGATGCCCTCGCAGGGCGGCGTGGCATCTACCGCAGTTCCGCGCAAGAGGACAGCTCTCGGCGCCCCCGGCAGGGCGTGTGAGCCGAAGGAGTGCGCCGGTATCGAGAGGGTGAGCGCGCGGAGGCCCGAAGGGCTGAGCACGGTCGCCCCCTCGACACCGGCTGCAGCACTCCGGAGGCGAACGCGCCCGATGAAAGGGGCCGCGCTACCAGGCGGCAGAAAGGCACGGGCCGTGGCATCCACGGTCACCTCCCGCCCGGGATACGGACAGCTGCTGCGCACCCGCGGCGCCTGGACGTTCCTGCTTCCCGGCTTCGCCGCACGCCAGCCGTTCGCGATGCTGACCATCTCCCTCGTTCTCCTCGTCCAGCACACCACCGGCTCGTACGGCGCCGCCGGCGCCGTCGCCGCCGTCACCGGTGTCTCCATGGCGCTGTTCGCCCCCCTCACCGGCCGTCTCGCCGACCGCTACGGGCAGCGCGCCGTCCTGCTGCCCGGCGTGCTGGCCCACACTCTGTCCGGCGTCTCCTTGACGGCGCTCGCGCTGATGGACGCCCCCCTGTGGGCCCTTTTCGTCGCCGCCGTGCCGACCGGTGCCTCGGTGCCGCAGATCGGGCCCATGGTGCGCGCTCGCTGGGGCGTAAAGCTCCAGGACTCGCCCCTGATGACCACCGCGGCGGCCTTCGAGTCCGTGACGGACGAGCTGACCTTCGTGTTCGGCCCGCTGGTGGCGACCGCCCTGTGCACCACCGTGGACCCGGCCGCGGGCCTGCTGACCGAGGCGGCGCTGACCCTGGTCGGCGGTCTCCTCTTCGCCGCACAGAAGAGCACCCAGCCCGCTGTCGTTTTCGACGGGCACGCGCGCGTGGAGCACGGTTCCGCGCTGCGGGTCCCCGGGGTGCGCGTCCTGATCGTGACCTTCCTGGGCATCGGCTCGGTCTTCGGCGGCATGCAGGTCTCGCTCGCCGCGTTCAGCGAGTCGATCGGCGAGCCCGGCCTGAACGGCGTCCTGTACGGCGTCTTCGCCGCGGGCAACATGCTCTCCGGCGTCGTCTGCGGCGCCATCGCCTGGAAGGTGGCCCCGCAGCGGCGCCTCGTCATCGGATACGCCGCCCTCGCACTCACCGCGTCGGGGCTGTGGGCCGCCCACTCCGTGGTCGTGCTCGCCGGAATCGGACTTCTGGTGGGCATGTGCATCGCTCCGGCCCTGATCACCGGCTACACGCTGGTCGAGGGGCTGGTGCCGACGGGCGCTCGTACCGAGGCCTTCACCTGGCTGACCGGCGCCGTCGCGCTCGGCCAGGCGGCCGCCGTCACGGTCGCCGGACAGTTGGAGGACCGCCTCTGGGACGGCGCCGGATTCCTGGTGCCCATGGCCGGTACGGCACTGGCTCTGGTGACCCTGGTGGCGCTGCGGTCACGGCTGGATTCGCAGCCCCCCGGCCGCACCGTCGCACGTGGCGTCGGTCACCGAGTGCCGGTGACAGTGGACTGATCTCTCGGAATAGGTCAGTATGGATCGTCGTTAGCACTCACTGAGTGAGAGTGCCAGGAGGAAGACAAGTGCCGACCTACCAATACCAGTGCACCGAGTGCGGCGAGGGCCTCGAGGCGGTGCAGAAGTTCACCGACGATGCCCTGACCGAGTGCCCCAACTGCGGAGGCCGCCTGAAGAAGGTGTTCTCGGCCGTCGGCATTGTCTTCAAGGGCTCCGGCTTCTACCGCAACGACAGCCGCGGCTCCTCGTCGAGCAGCTCGTCGGCGTCGGCCAAGCCGTCGACCTCTTCGTCTTCGTCGTCGACGACCTCGTCGTCCTCCTCGGACTCGAAGTCGTCGAGCTCCAGCTCGTCGGGCACCGGCTCGTCCAGCACCGGCTCGTCCAGCAGCAGCTCGGCCGCATAAGGCTTCCCGCGAGGACCCTGCCGTCGTACGACGGCAGGGCCTTCGGCGTTTGCGGGGCCAGCTAATGTGCTCGTCATGGCGAACGCAGAGATCGGTGTCATCGGCGGCTCAGGCTTCTACTCCTTCCTCGACGACGTGACCGAGATCCAGGTGGACACCCCTTACGGGCCGCCCAGCGACTCCCTGTTCCTCGGCGAGATCGCCGGGCGGCGGGTCGCCTTCCTCCCCCGCCACGGCCGCGGCCACCATCTGCCACCGCACCGCATCAACTACCGGGCCAACCTGTGGGCGCTGCGCTCCGTCGGCGCGCGCCAGATCCTCGGGCCCTGCGCGGTGGGCGGACTACGACCCGAGTACGGGCCGGGGACACTCCTCGTACCGGACCAGTTGGTCGACCGTACGAAGGCGCGGCCGCAGACGTACTTCGACGGACTGCCGCTGCCGGACGCCACCGTGCCCAACGTGGTGCACGTGTCGCTGGCCGACCCCTACTGCCCCATCGGCCGCAAGGCCGCCCTCGCGGCGGCGCGCGGACGGGACTGGGAGCCTGTGGACGGCGGCACGCTCGTGGTGATCGAAGGGCCCCGGTTCTCCACCCGCGCCGAATCGTTGTGGCACCAGGCGCAGGGCTGGTCCGTGGTGGGCATGACCGGCCACCCCGAGGCCGCACTCGCGCGTGAACTCGAGCTCTGCTACACCTCGTTGACCCTGGTCACCGACCTCGACGCGGGCGCGGAGCACGGCACGGGCGTCTCTCACGACGAGGTACTGAAGGTGTTCGCGGCGAACGTGGACCGGCTGCGGGATGTGCTGTTCGACGCGGTGGCAGGGCTGCCGGCGAACGGAACGCGGGACTGTCTGTGCACGACGGCGCTGGGTGGGATGGACCCGGGGTTCGAGCTGCCGTGACGGCCGCCCGCACGAGGCGGAACCTCCACGAGTCTTCGTGAACGTCCATGAACCTCCCGTTCGGGTGAGGCAGTTGTCCACAACTCGTGAGTAGTCCACGGGCTTCAGCGGGATCCGCCGCGACGCCTCATCGTGGGATCGCAAGCCGGTCCCTCGTCGCAGGTGGTGGTCCCCATGGCACATCTCTCCCCTCTCGTACGTCCGCATGGCACGGATCCTGTACGCCCACCCGGCGTGGACGCTCCTCCGACCTGCGAGGTGCCGCAGTTCGCCCCGGTGCGTGTGCGCGGCGGGCGGTACGGGCTGCGGCGCCTCACCCGGCACAAACGGCGGGCCGTGGCCGCGGGACTCGCGGTCACGGCGGCTGCCCTCGTGGCGGCGGGCCCTCATGACGCCGAGCGGGCGCGGGGGCATCCGGCGACCGCATCCCCCTCCGCGTCCTCCGTCACCTCCTCTTCCTCTTCCGCCTCCTCCCCTTCTTCCCTCTTACGTGGGCGGCGCGGGGTCGAGATGGTGGCGGCTCCGGTGCGGATCGCCGACGCGGCCACGGTGCGGCTGCTCGGGCCGGGCGACCGGGTCGACGTGGTCGCGGCGGACGGCGGAGGTGAGGGGCGCGTGGTCGCGGCCGGGGCGCGAGTGACCGAGGTGCCGGACTTCGACACCATCGAGACCGGGGCGCTGGTCGTGCTCTCGGTGCCGCGGCCCACGGCGGCACGGCTGGCCGGCGTCGGCACGACCGCACGGCTGGCGGTGACGCTGTGCTGAGTATCGAATCGGTGTCAAGTCGCCCGTCACAGGTACCGAATTGGGCAGCCGCGGCACGCCCTGCCGTAGGTTGCGGAGCTGTTTGTTCCGCAACTTGTACAGAGGGGCCCCTTGGTGAGCGAGAAGAAGATACCCGGCGTCTGGGACGGCTTCAAGGCCTTTCTGACGCGGGGCAACGTCGTCGATCTGGCCGTCGCGGTGGTCATCGGCGCGGCCTTCACCAACATCGTCAACTCGGTGGTGAAGGGCATCATCAACCCGCTGGTGGGCGCGATCGGCACGAAGAACCTCGACAGCTACAGCTCATGCCTCAAGGCGCCTTGCACCGGCAGTGGGGACACCGCGACGGGCGTCCGGATCCTGTGGGGCTCGGTGCTGGGCGCCACGCTCAGCTTTGTGATCACCGCAGCCGTCGTCTACTTCCTGATGGTTCTGCCGATGTCCAAGTATCTGGCGCGGCAGGCGGCCCGCCAGAAGGCGAAGGAGGGCACGCACGAGGTCATCGAGGTGACCGAGCTGGAGGTGCTGAAGGAGATCCGCGACGCCCTGGTCGCACAGCGCGGTTCGGGACACAGCCAAGACTGACGGCGCGGCTCCGGGCGGGGGCTCAGAGTCTCCGGCCCAGGGCCCAGCGGCTCCGCCGGGCCGGGGCTCAGAGGTGGTGCGGGGGCTTCTCGTCGAGGAAGCGCTTCAGGTCGGCCGCGCTGTCACCGTCGCCGGCGGCCTGCTCGCCCCACCCCCGGTCCGTGTCGTCGGAGGACTGCTGGCTCAGCGGGTCGTCGAAGTCCAACGCCGATTTCCGGACGGCCGGGGACACCCCGCGGGGCGACGCGGTGCGTGGTTCGGGGGCGGGGCCGGTAGTCATGCCTCCAGGGTACGTCGAGGGGGTGGCGCCCCATCCCGGACCAGCTGCGGGTCCCGGTCCTCGGCCTGGGCAACCGAGGCCCTTATCTGCTGTGCTTGGCCCTATGACCTCCGGTTCCTCATCCGCATCCAATTCAACACCGCAGCCTCCCCCGCACAGGCGGCCCCTGCGCAAAATGACCGCGCGGGGGCGGGCGGAGACGCACCGGGTCGCGTCGCCGCTGGAGCTCTTCTTCGACCTGTGCTTCGTCGTGGCCATCGCCCAGGCCGGCGCCCAGCTGGTGCACGCGATGGCCGAGGGACACGCCGGCGAGGGCATCCTCAACTACGCGATGGTCTTCTTCTCCATCTGGTGGGCGTGGATGAACTTCACCTGGTTCTCCTCGGCCTACGACAACGACGACGTGCTCTTCAGGTTCGTGACGCTGGTACAGATCGCCGGTGTCCTGGTCCTCGCCGCAGGGGTGTCCCAGGCGTTCGACAACCACAACTTCCTGACCGTCTGGCTCGGCTACGTGATCATGAGATTCGCGTTGATCTCGCAGTGGCTGCGGGTGGCACGGTCCACCCAGGGCGCCGAGAGAACCATGGCGCTGCGGTACGCGGGCGGGGTCACGCTGTGCCTGATCGGCTGGCTGGGGGTGCTGATCCTGCCGGAGTCCGGCCGTCCCTGGTTGTTCCTGGTGATGGTGCTGGTCGAGTTGTGCGTCCCGGTGTACGCGGAGAAGGACACCGCCACACCCTGGCATCCACATCACATCTCCGAGCGGTTCGGACTGTTCACGATCATCGTGCTGGGCGAGACGATCGCCGCGGCCACGGTCGCCGTGAAGTCGGGCGTGGACGAGCACGAAGCACTGGGCGATCTGCTGCCGATCGCGGCGGGCGGACTGCTGATCGTCTTCTCCGCGTGGTGGATCTACTTCGCGGTACCCATCCACGGGCATCTGCGTTCCAGCAGGCAGGCGTTCGTGTGGGGCTACGGCCACTACCTGATCTTCGCGTCGGCGGCCGCGATCGGCGCGGGTCTGGAGGTCGCGGTCGAGCAGGCGGTCGGCAAGGCGCACATCTCGACGCTCTCCGCGTCCGCGTCGGTGACACTGCCGACTGCGCTGTTCCTCCTCACCGTCTGGGGGTTGCACGCGCGCTACTTCAAGGTGGGCATCGCGGAGCAAGTCGTGCTGCCGACGTCCGCGTTGCTGATCATCCTGTGCACCTTCCTGGGTGACTGGGCGGTGCCCACCGCGGGCATCATGGCGGCGCTGACGGTGGCGGTCGGGCTGACCATGACGGCGTACAGGGGCGCACGGCAGGAGGAGAGGGCTGTGTAGGGGCGAGGCACTGGGGTGTGGAGCTGCTGCCACTGAAGCGCACTCAAGGGTGCTCCAGTGAGCGGGAGCGAGTGCGGGCCGACCGCGAAGCCGGACTCGTGCACGTCGCGCGCGGCGGCAAGCAACTGGCCCGCACCCGCCACCATCTCGACGCCGCACAGCTCACCGAGGCGCACTGGCGCCGACGCTGGGAGGCGGAGCGCTGGTTTCTCTCCGCCGACGGCGAGTCGGGGAAGCGCTACGGCAACGAGACCATCCGCGTCACGCCGGAGGGCGAGGTGAGCATCAAGCTCCCCGCACCCCTGGCGCATCTGGCGAACGCCCCGCACGGCCGGTACGTCCTCGCCTGCCGCGTCACGTTCGGGCACCGGGGCACCGAGTGGGCCGACCGCGTCGAGGCCAACCGGGCGATCGCCTACCGCATCCACCTGGACGTGGACCGGGACCGCTGGTACCTGACCGCGTCCTGGCAGATCCCGCCCACCCCCACCATCCCTCTGGCCGCCGCGCTCGCCCAGGGCGTGATCGGTGTCGACATGAACGCCGACCACCTCGCCGCCCGGCGCCTGGATGTCCACGGCAACCCGACCGGCACCCCGCGCCGCTTCCTCTACGACCTGTCCGGCACCCGCCATCACCGCGACGCCCAGGTCCGCCACGCCCTGACCCGGCTGCTGCACTGGGCCCGGGCCTGCGGCGTGAAGGCCATCGCCATCGAGGACCTGGACTTCGGCGCGGAGAAGACCCGCGAGAAACACGGACGCAAAAAGCGGTTCCGCCAGCTCATCTCCGGCATGCCCACCGGCAGGCTCCGCGCCCGGCTGACCTCGATGGCCGACCACACCGGCATCGCGATCATCGCTGTGGACCCGGCCTACACCAGCCGCTGGGGCGCCCGGCACTGGCAAAAGCCCCTCACCAGCAACAACCGCAAGACCACTCGCCACGACGCGGCCGCCGTGGCAATCGGAAGGCGCGCCCAGGGACACCCGATCCGGCGACGGACGGCACCGCCCCCTGCTCACCGGAGCGATGAGCAGGGGCATCGGACCGTCCAGGCCCGACCGGGGGCTCTTGGGCGTGAGGGAACCCGCCCCCGCATTCCCGGACCACGGACACGATCCGTCGGGCCCGGACGCGGAACGAACGCGGGCAACCAGAACGCCCAACACCGTTCGGGGCGTTCGGCTGAGCACGAGTCCTGGCAACAGGACTCACTCCCGCTCAGTCTCTAGGAACGGTTCGTGACACGGGAAGCGCCGGGCCGAAACACTGGGTCCATGACAGTTGACGCTCTGACGGATGTGGCGGGCCTGCGCGTGGGACACGCGACGTGTACGGGGGGCGGTTGGCTCACCGGCACCACGGTCGTGCTCGCGCCTCCTGGTGGCGCCGTCGCGGCCGTGGATGTGCGGGGCGGCGGGCCCGGCACCAAGGAGACCGACGCGCTCGACCCGCGCAACCTGGTGCAGAAGGTCGAGGCGGTCGTGCTGACCGGTGGCAGCGCGTACGGGCTGGACTCGGCCTCCGGCGTGATGGGCTGGCTGGAGGAGCGCGGACGCGGGGTGCGCGTGGACGCCGATCCGGCGCACGTCGTGCCGGTCGTGCCCGCCGCCTGCGTCTTCGACCTGGGCCGCGGCGGCGACTTCCGGGCGAGGCCGGACGCGTCCACCGGCAGGACCGCGGTCGAGGCGGCCGGCGCGAGCGAGGAGGGTGCCCCGGTGCCGGAGGGGTGCGTCGGCGCGGGGACCGGGGCAGCGGTCGGGCAGATCAAGGGCGGGGTCGGGACGGCGAGCGTCGTGCTCGACTCGGGGATCACGGTGGCCGCGCTGGTGGTGGCCAACGCGGCGGGTTCGGCGATGGATCCGGAGACGGGGGTGTTGTACGGGGAGTTGCTGCGAGGCGGACGTACGGCGTATCCCGCGTCCGAGGTCCACGAGGCGGCCCGGCGGCGGCTGGCCGAGGCGGCGGCGAAGAGCGGGCCTCCCCCGCTGAACACCACGCTCGCCGTCGTCGCCACCGACGCCGACCTCACACGCGCGCAGGCGCACAAGCTGGCGGGCACGGCACACGACGGGATCGCGCGCGCGGTGCGGCCGGTGCATCTGCTCAACGATGGGGACACGGTGTTCGCGCTGGCCACGGGTGCCAGGCCGCTCGCCGAGCATCCCCTCGCGCTCAATGAGGTCCTCGCGGCGGGCGCGGACCTGGTGACACGGGCGATCGTCCGGGCGGTGCGGGCGGCCGCACCGGTGGACGGGCCGGGTGGGGTGTGGCCGTCGTACGGGGAGCTGTACGGGGAGCAGAAGGGGGAGTTGTAGGGGGCCCGAGTACTTCACGTCGTCCGCTGACAACTGAGATTGAGGGATTGTCCCGGTTCTGTCACGTGATGGTGTTCTGCGCGGGTGGAGGGAACCCGTTCCGCTGCCGCTCGCTCTTTCTCCACGTACTGGAGCGGATCACGCACATCACAAGAAACCGGAGCAGCCCGTGACAACGCCGAACTCGACAGCGTGGCGCGCACTCGGGGCCTGTGCCGCCCTGATGGTCGGCGCCCTCACCCTCACCGCCTGCGGTGGCGACGCCAGCGCCGACAACAAGGGCAGCAAGGACGGCGGGAACGGAAAGAGCTCGGCCAACACGTCCACGGCGAAGATCGTCATCTCGGCCAAGGACGGTTCGACGGGCGCGTCCATCAACGCGACCGGGGTGCGGGTCAGCGACGGCAGGCTGACCGACGTGAAGATGACGGTCTCGGGGACCGGGGCGGCGGTGACGGGGGCGATATCGGCGAACGGCAGCAGTTGGAAGCCGAAGGAGCAGTTGGAGCGCGGGACGAAGTATCAGATCTCGGCCACCGCCAAGGACACGAACGGGCGCACGGCCGCCGCCAACTCCATCTTCACGACGGTCTCTTCGGACAACAGCTTCATCGGCACGTACACGCCCGACAACGGCACCACGGTCGGCGTCGGGATGCCGGTGTCGTTCACCTTCGACAAGGTGATCAGCAACCAGAAGGCCGTGCAGTCGCACATCACGGTCACCTCCAGCAGTGGTCAGCAGGTGGTCGGGCACTGGTTCGGGACGCAGCGGCTCGACTTCCGGCCCGAGGCGTACTGGAAGGCCGGTTCCAAGGTCACGATGAAGATCGACCTGGACGGCGTCGAGGGCGCGAACGGCGTCTACGGGGTGCAGGACAAGACGGTCACCTTCACCATCGGCCGGTCCCAGGTCTCCACGGTCGACGTCAACACGCAGACCATGACGGTGGCGCGGGACGGCAAGACCCTCAAGACGGTGCCGATCTCGGCGGGCAGCCCGGAGCACACCACGTACAACGGGCAGATGGTGATCTCCGAGAAGTTCACGCAGACCCGGATGAACGGCTCGACGGTGGGCTACGGCGGCGAGTACGACATCCCGGACGTGCCGCACGCGATGCGACTGACCTCGTCGGGGACGTTCATCCACGGCAACTACTGGTACAACAAGGGCAATCCGCCCTTCGGTCGCCAGGGCACCAGTCACGGGTGCGTGGGGCTGGCGGATGTGCAGGGCGCGCAGGGGGACACGACCGCCAAGTGGTTCTACGACAACTCTCTCGTCGGGGACGTCGTGACGGTCAAGAACTCGCCCGACAAGACGGTCGCGCCGGACAACGGGCTGAACGGCTGGAACATGTCGTGGAGCGCGTGGACCGCCGGAAGTGCCGTCTGACGAGGGCCTGTTGACGTCTCGGCGGGCCGTGTGGGAACTTGCCGCGCGGCCCGCTCGTTTTGCCTCCGTACGTTTTCTCGGTTCGCGGACATGATGTCCGACCGAGGGGCTACGGTATGCACCCACAAGGTGACATGCAGCAACGCCGGGAGAAGCCTTGAGCGTTCCGTACGAGACAGCAGCGTACGAACAACCCGAGTCGCCCGAGTCTCCGGAGGAGCACCTCGCGCGACTCCTCGGCCGTGCCCTGAACTCCTTCGACTTGCCCGACGAGACGGTACGGCGACTCGACTGCGCCCTGGCGCAGGACAGTTCGCTGCACTCCGCGCACCACAGCGCGGGGCTGCACCGCGAGACGTACCGGCACACCTGGCTGCTCGCCGACGGCTCCGCGGTCACCCTGTGGGAGCTCGTGCACAACACGGCGCCGGGCCGTGAGCCGCAGCACGAGGTGTACGCCGACGAGGAGGAGCTGCGCGCCGCCACCGCCCGGCTGCCGCTGCCGCCGGACGCGCCGGACTTCGAACTGCCCGTGACGGTCCAGTTGGCGCCGGTCCCCGAGTCGCGCCACGCCTACGTGCCCGACGACTCGGCGGACCACGCGCGCCGTCTGCTGCGGCGGGCGGAGAACGCGGACCGGCCGGGGGCCGATCTCTCGACGCTGCTGCTGCGCACCGCTTTCGCGCACCAGATCACACAGGCTTTCGGCCGCCCCTGCCGAGCGGGCCAAGTGGGGCTGTGCTTCTCCCTCTACGAGCACGCGTTCCTGCTCCGTGACGGCCAGGAGATCTCCCTGTGGGAGGTCGAGCACACGGCGACGCCGGACGGACGCCACATGTGCGAGGTCTATCCGACGGAGCACGCGGCACGCGAGGCGATGGAACGGCGGGCGGCACGGCTGGCCTAGGGCCTGTCGTTTGGATCACGCCGCGGACGCGGGGTCTGGCTCGCCCAGCGGTGCTCGCTCGGCCGGAGGAGCACGGCTCGCCCAGCGGCGGGCGGCTCCGCGGGCGGCACGGCTCGCCTAGGGCCTGTCGTTTGGATCACGCCGCGGACGCGGGGTCTGGCTCGCCCAGCGGTGCTCGCTCGGCCGGAGGAGCACGGCTCGCCCAGCGGCG
>NZ_JBEZLR010000001.1:0-22256 GCF_040652275.1 Streptomyces sp. NPDC048275 | reverse complement strand
GCGGGCGGCTCCGCGGGCGGTGGGGCTCGGCGACGAGCGGCTGCCGACGGCAGGGTGGAGCTCGGCCAGTGGTGCGCGGTCCCGCGGACTGCAGGGCTTGACCAGGGGTGGCTGTGGGTGGGTCGCCCGGTCTGCGGCGAGGCTCGGTCACGCGGCTGCGGGTGGGTAGCCCCGGAGCCGCTCGGCCGGCGGAGGGGGCTACGGGCGGCTGTCGCTGAACTGGCGTACCAGGCAGGCGAAGGCGGCGCGTTCCGCGGGGGTGAGTTCGACGGACTCCGCGACGGGGCCGGACATTCGCTGGTGGGGCATCGCCCGGAGCGTGTCCTCGTAGCGCCGCACCGCAGCGGCCTTCATGCGGGCCCGGCGCAGCAGATGGCGCACGCCGACGATCCAGAGGGCGGTCACGAAGGCGAGGACGGTCACGCCTATCAACTGAGGGATCGACACATGCTCGGGCATACGCTCCAGTAGACACCACGGCCCGGGACTTTGGTCCCGGGCCGTGACGTATATCGCAGATGCCCTGAAAGGGCGGGGTGTGCGGTCGGCGACTCAGGCCGCGACCGGCTCCTTGGACTCGGCCTTCGTCGCTATCGCGGCGTCGACGACGCTCGCACCGGCGCCCTCGGGGGCCTGCTTGCGCATGCCCTTCAGGACGACCACCAGGGCGGTGGTGACGCAGACACCCGCGGCGATGGCGATGAGGTAGAGGAACGGGTTGCCGATCAGCGGGACCACGAAGATGCCGCCGTGCGGGGCGCGCAGTGTGGTGTCGAAGGACATCGCCAGGGCGCCGGTGACCGCGCCGCCCGCCATGGCGGAGGGGATGACCCGCAGGGGGTCGGCCGCCGCGAAGGGGATCGCGCCTTCCGAGATGAAGGAGGCGCCCAGCACCCAGGCCGCCTTGCCGTTCTCGCGCTCGGTCTGGGTGAAGAGCTTGCCGCGTACGGTCGTCGCCAGGGCCATGGCCAGCGGCGGAACCATACCGGCCGCCATCACCGCGGCCATGATCTTCATGGCCGAGTCGCTGGGGCTGGCGACCGCGATACCGGCGGTGGCGAAGGTGTACGCGACCTTGTTGACCGGGCCACCGAGGTCGAAGCACATCATCAGGCCGAGCAGCGTGCCGAGCAGAACGGCGTTGGTGCCGGTGAGGCCGTTCAGCCAGTCGGTCATGCCCTTCTGGGCGGAGGCGATGGGCTTGCCGATGACGACGAACATCAGGAATCCGACGATCGCCGCGGAGATCAGCGGGATCACCACCACCGGCATGATGCCGCGCAACGCCGCCGGGATCTTGACCTTCTGGATCCCGATCACCACACCACCGGCGATGAGACCGGCGGCCAGACCGCCGAGGAAGCCCGCGTTGATGGTGAGGGAGATCGCACCGCCGACGAAGCCGGGCACGAGACCTGGCCGGTCCGCCATGCCGTACGCGATGTAGCCGGCCAGCACCGGGACGAGGAAGCCGAAGGCGACGCCGCCGATCTGGAAGAGCAGCGCGCCCCAGCTGTCCGCCTGGGTCCAGATGAAGTGGTCCATGACCGACGGGGCCTTGTTGATCTCGTAGCCGCCGATGGCGAAGCCCAGGGCGATCAGCAGACCGCCCGCGGCGACGAACGGGACCATGTAACTCACGCCGGACATCAGCCACTTGCGGAGCAAGCTGCCGTAGCCCTCGCCGGACTCACCGGTGCGCTCCACCGGTGTGCCGGGCGCGGAGCCCGCGGTGACCTCGCCGCGCTCCGCCTTGCCACGGACCTCGGAGATCAGCTCGGTGGGGCGGTTGATGCCCGCCTTCACGCCGACGTCGACGGTCGGCTTTCCGGCGAAGCGGTCCTTGTCCCGTACGGGCACGTCGTGCGCGAAGATCACGGCGTCCGCCGCGGCGATGACCGCCGGGTCGAGCCGGGTGAAGCCGGCCGAGCCCTGCGTCTCGACGACGACTTCGATGCCCGCCTCGCGGCCCGCGTTCTCCAGCGACTCGGCCGCCATGTAGGTGTGCGCGATACCGGTGGGGCAGGAGGTGACGGCGACGATCCGGAACGGAGGGGCAGCGGGGGCGTCAGGCGTGGTGTCCGTGGCGGTGTCGGCGGAGGCCGCCGCCGACGCCGCCACGGAGTCCTTGGAGCCGGCGGCGGAGTCCTCCGACTCCGCAGGCGCGGCCGGGGTCGAGGCCGCGGCCGCCGGGGACTCCTCCCCGCGGATGAGCGCGGCCGCGGCCGCCGCGTCGTCCACGGCCCGCAGCGCGGACGTGAACTCGGCGTTCATGAGCTGGCGGGCCAGCGACGACAGGATCGTCAGATGCGCGTCGTCCGCACCGGCGGGGGCGGCGATCAGGAAGATCAGGTCGGCGGGGCCGTCCGGGGCGCCGAAGTCGATCCCGGCCGCGCTGCGTCCGAAGCCGAGCGTGGGCTCGGTGACGTGTTCGCTTCGGCAGTGCGGGATGCCGATGCCGCCGTCGAGGCCAGTGGGCATCTGGGCCTCGCGGGCAGCCACGTCGGCGAGGAAGCCGTCGAGGTCGGTCACCCGGCCCAGGGTCACCATGCGCTCGGCGAGGGCGCGTGCCGCCGCCTCTTTGGTCTCGGCGGACAGGTCGAGATCGACCAGGTCCGCGGTGATCATCTCGCTCATCGCGGGCTCCTTCGCACGCGTATCGCCCTGGGAAAGTCGTGGGCGGGGGTGGGGACGGGGGTGAGGATGGTGGTGCAGTAGTGGGGTGGTGCGGGGGTGGCGGAGGCTGGGCCGGGGAAATCCCGCCTCCCCTCGTCGACGGGACCGGTGAGGTCCCGCCTGTGTGTGGCTGCGGCGGGGAAGGGGAGGCCCCGCCGCTTCAGGGCCTGTCCATGGGGCGTGGCCGTCATGGCGGAGACGGAGGTGGTCGTCATGACACCGGCTCCGTCAGTACGCGGTCCACGGGGATCTCCGACGTGACGGTCACGGCGGAGGGGTCGAGGTCGGCCGGGCCCGGCATCACGCTGCCGGGGAGTTGTACGGCCGCGGCGCCATGGGCGACGGCTGAGGCCAGGGCCTCCGGGCCACGGCCGCCGGCGATCAGGAAACCGGCGAGGGAGGAGTCACCGGCGCCCACGTTGCTGCGTACGGTGTCCACCCGGGCGCTGCCGAACCAGGCGCCCGCGCTGTCCACGAGCAACTGCCCGTCCGCGCCGAGGCTGGCGAGTACGGCGCCCGCGCCCAGTTCGCGCAGTTCCTCGGCCGCCTTCACCGCGTCGCCCACCGTGGCGAGGGGGCGCCCGACGGCTTCCGCGAGTTCCTCGGCGTTGGGCTTCACCACGTCGGGCCGCTCGCGCAGCGCCGCGAGCAGCGCCGGTCCCGAGGTGTCGAGCGCGATCCGGGCACCCGCCGCATGGGAGCGGGCGACGAGATCGGCGTACCAGGAGGGCGCGAGCCCGCGCGGCAGGCTGCCGCAGCAGGTGATCCAGTCGGTCTCGCCGGAGCGGTACTGCCGGCGCACGGTCTCCAGGAGCAACTCGGCCTCGGCGGCGGAGAGTTCGGGGCCGGGCGCGTTGATCTTCGTGAGCGTGCCGTCGGGTTCGGCGACCGAGATGTTCGAACGGGTGGCGCCGGCGACCGGGACCGGCGCGACCTCGATGCCCTGCGCGTCGAGCAGGTCGGCGACGAGTGCGCCGGGCGCACCCCCCAGGGGCAGGACGGCGACCGTGCGCTGCCCCGCCGCCGCGACCGCGCGCGAGACGTTCACACCCTTGCCTCCCGGATCCATGCGTTCGCCGGTGGCCCGGATGACCTCGCCGCGGTCGAGCGACGGGACCTCGTACGTACGGTCGAGGGAGGGGTTGGGGGTCACGGTGAGGATCATGTACGCACTACTTCCGTGCCGTTGCGCTCGATGGCGGTGGCGTCTTCGGGGCTCAGCCCGCTGTCAGTGATCAGCAGGTCCACATCGCTCAGGTCACCGAAGCGGGCGAAGTGCTCCTGGCCGTGCTTGGAGGAGTCGGCGAGCAGCACCACGCGGCGCGCGGCGCGCACAGCCGCGCGCTTCACGGCGGCCTCGGCGAGGTCGGGGGTGGTCAGTCCGCGTTCGACGGAGAAGCCGTTGGCGGCGACGAACAGGATGTCGGCGCGGATCTCGCCGTACGCGCGCAGCGCCCAGGCGTCCACGGCGGCGCGCGTACGGTGCCGGACGCGTCCCCCGACCAGGTGGAGCTGGATGCCGGGGTGGTCCGCGAGGCGGGCCGCGATCGGCAGGCTGTGGGTGACGACGGTGAGCGTCGCGTCCAGCGGAAGGGCGCCGGCGAGGCGGGCGACCGTGCTGCCCGCATCGAGGATCATCGTGCCCTCGCTCGGCAGTTCGGCCACGGCGGCCTCGGCGATGCGGTCCTTCTCGTCCGCCGCGGTGGACTCGCGCTCGGCGAGGTCGGGCTCGAAGTCCAGCCGTCCGGCCGGTATCGCACCGCCGTGCACCCGCCGGACGAGACCCGCGCGGTCGAGGGCCTTCAGGTCGCGGCGGATGGTCTCCGCCGTGACCTGGAACTCCTCGGCCAGCGACACCACGTCCACCCGGCCGCCGTCACGGGCGAGCCGGAGAATCTCCTGCTGCCGCTCCGGTGCGTACATGTCCGTTCGCCTCCGACCAATGCCCGAACTTGTGGTTTCAAACGCAGGCTACGCCCAGATTTCCAGAAAGTAAACAGGTTCGGGCGCCATTCGGGCATGAACGGACTTTGGGTCGCTGAGGCAACGAAAAAGGCCCGGCACCTGAGGTGCCGGGCCCTTCCGCTATGGCTCATGGCCCTTCCGCCGTGGCTCATGGAACGAGCACCGGCTCCTTCTCCCCCCTCTCCCCCGTCTCCTCCGTCACGTCGACCGTCTCGCCGGGCGCCGCAGCGGAGGGACGGGCCGGCAGCGCGAACATCAGCAGGAAGATCGCCCCCATCACCGCCGCGACCCAGCCCATCGCGTGCTGGAAGGCGTTCACGAAGGCGGGGCCCGCCTCGGCCGGAGCCAGCCGGTCCGCCATCGTGCCGAAGAAGACCACGGACACCAGCCCGAGCCCCAGCGCGTTCCCCATCTGCTGCACGGTGTTGATGAGCCCGGACGCCGAACCGGCGTGCTCACGCGGCACCTCCGACAGCACCGCGTCCGTCAGCGGGGCCACGATGAAGCCCATCCCCACGCCCATGACCACCAGCGGAAGCGCCATCTGCCAGGAGGCGAGGGACATCCCGTAGCGCTCCGACTCCCAGATGTAGAGGAGCACGCCGACGGCCATGATCAGCGCGCCCGCCTGGAGAACCTTGCGGCCGAAGCGCGGGACCAGCAACTGCACCGACGTCCCCGCCGCCGCGGACACCGCGATCGAGAACGGCACCCCGGTCAGCCCGGCCCGCAGCGGGCTCCAGCCGAGCCCGAACTGCATGTACAGCGTCCAGACCAGGAAGAAGATGCCGAGCCCGAGCCCGAAGACGGTCTGTACGGCGATGCCCGCCGCGAAGCTCTTCACCTTGAACAGCGACAGCTCGACCAGCGGCGAACCGTCCCGCGCCGACTTCCGCATCTCGTACGCCACCAGCGCCACGAAGACGACGAGGGCGCCGGCCATCATCGCGTACCCCCACAGCGGCCAGCCCAGCTCGCGCCCGCGGGTGAGCGGGTAGAGCAGCATCAGCAGACCGAGCGTGACCAGGGCGACGCCGACGAGGTCGAGCTTGAGCGCCCGCGGGGCCTTGGACTCACTGATGAACCTCCGGCCGAGGAGGAGCGCGGCTATGCCGACCGGCAGGTTGATGAGGAAGATCGGCCGCCACTCCAGGCCGAAGAGGTTCCACTCCATGAGCAGCGCACCGAGGAGCGGGCCGGACACCGCCCCCAGCCCCACGACGGCGCCGAAGAGCCCGAACACCTTGCCGCGCTCGTGCGCCGGGAAGGTCGCGTGCACGATCGACAGCACCTGCGGCACCATCAGCGCGGCCATCGCGCCCTGCAGGATGCGCGCGGCGACGAGCATCTCCGGGTTCGCGGCGAAGCCGCACAGCGCCGACGCGATCGTGAAGCCGCCCACACCGACGAGGAAGATCCGCTTGCGGCCGTGGATGTCGCCGAGCCGCCCACCGGTGATGAGCCCGGCGGCGAAGGCCAGCGCGTAGCCCGCGGTGATCCACTGGATCTGGCTGAACGACGCGCCCTCGTCGCGCTTGATCGACGGAATCGCGATATTGACGATCGTGACGTCGACCAGGTCCATGAAGGCCGCGGTCATGACGATGGCGAGCGCGAACCAGCGCCGCCGGTCGGGCTCCGGCCTGGTGGACGGGAAAGTACTGCTGGAGGAAGTCATGTCGTCAAGCTAGGAGCCCTATAGGTCAGATCGTGTCCTAGTTGCCGGGCATCCTGGGAGGCATGACCACCGACACCCCGGCCCGGCTCCTCCAACTTCTCTCGCTCCTCCAGACGCCCCGCGAGTGGCCCGGCGGTGAGCTGTCCGAGCGGCTGGGGGTGTCCCGTCGTACCGTCCGGCGGGACATCGACCGGCTCCGGGAGCTGGGCTATCCGGTGCAGGCGACCAAGGGGGCCGACGGCGGGTACCGGCTGGTGGCGGGGAAGGCGATGCCGCCGCTGGTCCTCGACGACGAGGAGGCGGTGGCGATCGCGGTGGGACTGCGGGCCGGCGCCGGGCACGCCCTCGAGGGCGTGGACGAGGCCTCCGTACGGGCCCTCGCCAAGCTCGAGCAGGTGCTGCCGTCCCGGCTGCGGCATCGCGTGTCCACGCTCCAGGCCGCCACCACTCCGCTGACCAGTGGGGACGGGGCGAGTATCGCGCCCGAGACGCTGACCGTGATGGCCGCGGCGGTGGCCGGGCGGGAGCGGCTGCGGTTCGCCTACCGCTCCAAGGACGGGACCCCCTCACAGCGACTGGCCGAGCCGTACCGGCTCGTCTCCACCGGCCGTCGCTGGTACCTCGTCGCGTACGACCTCGACCGCGCGGACTGGCGCACCTTCCGCGTCGACCGGGTCGCCGAGCCCTTCGCGACGGGCGCCCGCTTCGCACCGCGTGAACTGCCGACGGGGAGCGCCGCGGAGTTCCTGCGGCAGTCGATGCACCGGCGTCAGGAGACGTACGACTTCGAGGTCGTCTTCGCCGCGCCCACCGAGTTCGTCGCGGCGCGCTTGCCGGCGTGGCTCGGGGCGCCCGAGCCGATCGACGAGCACAGCTGCCGGCTGCGGTCCTCCTCCAGCGATTCCGTGGAGTGGCTGACGGTGCGGATCACGATGGTCGACTGCGAGTTCACGGTGCGGCGGCCGCCGGAACTGGTCGATTGTGTACGGAAGTTGGGTGGGCGGCTGGCGCGGGCGGCAGGCGGTTCGCAGGAGTCGAGCGCCGGCCAGGGGTGACGTACGCCGACGCCCCCTAGGCAGGTTCAGGTGGCGCGGCGGGGCCGGGCGTTGCTCACACGGCCCCCCAAGGGAAGTCGCCCAGGGCTTGGAGGTGGCGGACCGCCAGCGCGACCGGTCCTGCCGGGCTGTCGGCCGGGTCGTCCCCGGCGGCCCAGGCCTCCACCGCCACACGGAGCGCCGCGCTGGCCACGGCGGCGCTGAGACGGATCTCGGAGGCGGGCGCCACGTCGTCGGCGGGTGTCGAAATCCTCGCTGCCAGCACCGTCGCCAGCGTCCGTTCCGCCGCCTGGCACTCCTGGCCCCACACCCTGAACAGGGCCGGGCTCCCCTCGGCCAGCCGGAGCAGGGAGCGGACCCACTCCATGGACTCCAGCCGCACCCCTACGCCGGGCGTGAGGGTCTGGACGACGGCGTGATGGAGCGCTTCGGGAACGGTCAGCTCGGCCGGGGCGTCGCGTACGGCCTCGGCCCACTTCTGCACGCCCGCGGCGAAGAGGGGGCCGAGGCATTCTTCCTTGCCGGCGAAGTAGCGGTAGAAGGTGCGCGGCGCGACTCCGGCGGCGCGGGCGATGTCCTCGGTGCGGGTCGCACGCAGGCCGTCCCGCATGAAGAGCCCGGCCGCGGCTCGGGCGATCTCCATCCGCGTGGCAGCCTTGCGCCGCTCCGTCAACGAGGGCCCGTCGGCACCGCGCGTCCATGACGAAGAACCCCCGGCGCGGTCGGCGGAAGACCTCGGACCCGCCGCGCGGTCGGCGGAAGACGACGGACCCGCCGCACGATCGGCCGAAGACGACGGACCCGCCGCACGATCGGCCGAGGACAAGGAACCCTCGATCCGCTCGGCCGAGGACGAAAAGCCGCCGGCACGAGCGGCGGAGGCGTGGGCCGCGGGGTTGGTACCGGTCATGAACGTCAGGTTATGCCCCTGTGGCAGAATCTGCCATTCGGGTCACCCCGGGGTTCAGGTACGGGGTGGCCCGTCAATCTGCCCAAAAACAGCCTTCCCCACACCGGGATTGCCGACCTTCGTGCCGGCCCAAGGGCAAAACCCGGCCCAGGTCTCCGTAAGCGCCCCGGAAAGCGTCCGTCCCCGGAAAGCGCCGGAAAGCCCCACTCTCGCCCCGCCCCCTAGGGCCTGTCCGGCGGATCAGGTTGCAGGGAAGCACCGGCACCTCGTAGGTGCCGGTGAGCGGGGTTTGGTGCGTGCGGCTGCAAGGCGGAGGAGGGAGGCGACGCGATGGGGGTCCCCCCGCTCGAGCGAAGTCGAGAGTGGGGGAGTCGTTGACCGACGACAACGCCGCAGATGGGCGTGCCAAGCCCCGCGTCTGCGGCATGATCCGCCGGACAGGCCCTAGGCCCCCCACGGGACCCCGCGCCCCGGGGCATAAAGGAGCCGAGCCCCGGCGCCAGGGGGGGAAGGCGCCGAAGCTCGGCTCTGGAAGAGTCCCGGCGCGGGGGGGGAGTGCGTCGGGACTCGGCTCTGGGGGGCTTGGGGCTGTGCCCCGGGACCCCGAAACCCTGGGCCCTGAAGTCTTGTGCCCAGAGCCCAGCGAGTTGAAGCGGCTTTACATGGCCATGTCCGGTCGACTTACAGTCGGCCTCAAGCCCATGTCAGGCCCACGGCCCACGTTCTCACGCCGCCGCGTCGAAACCCGTATCCCGCGCCAGCTTCTTCAGTTCGAGCAGTGCGTGCTTCTCGATCTGGCGGATGCGCTCGCGCGTGAGTCCGTGTTCCTTGCCGACCTCGGTGAGCGTGCGCTCGCGGCCGTCATCGATGCCGTACCGCATCTTGATGATGGAGGCGGTGCGCTGGTCGAGGCGCCCGATCAGGTCGTCCAGCTCCTCGCTGCGCAGCAGCGTGAGGACCGACTGCTCGGGGGAGACGGCCGACGTGTCCTCGAGCAGGTCGCCGAACTGGGTGTCTCCGTCCTCGTCCACCCCCATGTTCAGCGAGACCGGGTCGCGGGCCCAGTCCAGGACGTCGCCCACACGCTCCGGTGTCGAGCCGAGCTCGGTGGCGATCTCCTGGTGCTCCGGCTCACGCCCGTGCTCGCGGTTGAACTCGCGCTGCACGCGGCGGATCCGGCCCAGCTCCTCGACCAGGTGCACGGGGAGGCGGATCGTGCGCGACTGGTCGGCGATGGAGCGGGTGATGGCCTGACGGATCCACCACGTCGCATACGTCGAGAACTTGAAGCCCTTGCGGTAGTCGAACTTCTCGACCGCGCGCACCAGGCCCGCGTTCCCCTCCTGGATCAGGTCCAGCAGCGGGAGACCGCTCCGGGGATAGCGGCGCGCCACGGCCACGACCAGGCGCAGGTTCGAGCGGATGAAGACGTCTTTGGCCCGCTCCCCCTCGGCGACCAGTGCCTCGAGCTCCTCGCGGGTGGCGTCCGCCTGGGGGGCGTCCGCCTCACCTTCGAGGATCTGCCGCGCGAACACACCGGCCTCTATGATCTGGGACAGCTCGACCTCCTTGGCGGCGTCGAGCAGCGGTGTACGCGCGATCTCGTCGAGGTACATGCCGACCAGGTCGCGGTCGGCGATCTCGCCGCCTACGACGCGAACACTGCGTGCCGCGTCGGTGGTCTCGCCGGTGGCGGACTGACGACGGGCGACGGCACGGGTTGCCATGCGTGCTCCCTTGCGATGGTGGGCTTGCGGGTCCTGGTGGCGGCTCGGACACTCATCCGAGTGCCCGGCATCCGAAGGAAACAACGACTGGAATCCGGACAGAATTCCCAACCCGCCCCTCTATTTTTCTGATCATGCAGTACCCTGTCCGCCACAGCGGGAGGCATGGTGTCGGTGGAACGTACAGAGGTGCAGGTCAGGCCGGGGGTCGAGAGTGACCTCGAAGCCCTCACGGACATCTACAACCACTACGTTCGCGAGACTCCCATCACCTTCGACACCGCGGTCTTCACTCCACAGGAGCGCCGCCCTTGGTTGCTCTCCCACCCTGAAGACGGACCGCACCGCCTGATGGTTGCCACGGACACGGACTCACAGGCGATTCTTGGGTACGCGACCAGCAGCACCTTTCGTGTGAAGCCCGCCTACGCCACCTCGGTGGAGGTCACCATCTATCTCGCCCCGGACGCGGGCGGGCGCGGCATCGGCACGCTCCTCTACAAGGCCCTCTTCGAAGCGCTCGCCGACGAGGATCTGCACCGCGCCTACGCGGGCATCACCCAACCCAACGAAGCGTCCGCGCGGCTGCACGAACGCTTCGGGTTCCGGTACGTCGGCACGTATCGGGAGGTAGGCCGGAAGTTCGGCCGCTACTGGGATGTCGCCTGGTACGAGAAGGACCTCTAAGGTCCGCCGCAGTCGGCTCAGCCGAACTGCACCGACCGCTTCGCCATCCCCATCCAGAAGCCGTCGATCACCGACTTCTGCCCGTCCAGCTCACCGGCCGCGTCCGCCGCACCCATGGTCACGAAGAGGGGGGCGAAGTGCTCGGTGCGCGGGTGGGCGAGGCGGCCGGCCGGGGACTTGCGCTCGAAGTCGAGCAGCGCGTCCACGTCGCCGGCGTCCAGGGCGCGGTGCCCCCAGTCGTCGAACTCGCTCGACCAGGAGGGCACTCCCCCGCCGGCGTGCCGCAGGGCCGCGAGGTTGTGCGTGAAGAACCCGGAGCCCACGATCAGGACGCCCTCGTCGCGCAACGGCGCCAGCTTGCGCCCGATCTCCATCAGCCGGACCGGGTCGAGGGTCGGCATGGAGATCTGCAGGACCGGGATGTCGGCCTCGGGGAACATCTCGACGAGGGGGACGTACGCCCCGTGGTCGAGGCCGCGGTCCGGGATGTCCTGGACCGGGATGCCGGGCGCGCGCAGCAGTTTCCGTACGGACTCGGCGAGTTGAGGGGCGCCCGGAGCGGCGTACCGGACCTGGTAGTAGTGCTCGGGGAAGCCCCAGAAGTCGTACACGAGCGGCACGGCCTGCACCGCGCCGAGGGCCAGCGGGGCCTCCTCCCAGTGGGCGGAGACCATCAGGATCGCCTTGGGGCGGGGCAGCTCGGCGGACCAGGCGGCCAGCTCGCCGGGCCAGATCGGGTCGTCGGCCAGCGGCGGGGCGCCATGACTGAGGTAGAGGGCGGGCATGCGCTCCTGCGGGGCACGCCCCTCGGTGGCGGCGGACGTGGCGACCGACATGGCGGCTGCTCCCTCCGTTGAGTTCAATCGTCAGACCGTAAGAACCGTAAGAACCGTGTGAACCACAAGACCAATAGTTGAAGTCTCAAGTTCTGGTTTTCGTGACCCTAGCATCACCTTGTTTAATCTTCAAGAAGAGGCTCGTACAGTGGAGTACATGAACACGGCATCCCCACCCGCTGAAGAGCCGCTCTGGCTCACCGACGAGGAACAGCGCACCTGGCGTGCCTACATGCACGCCGCCACCCTCCTGGAGGACCATCTCGACCGTCAGTTGCAGCGCGACGCGGGCATGCCGCACGTCTACTACGGCCTGCTGGTCCAGCTCGCCGAGGCACCGCGCCGGCGACTGCGGATGACCGAGCTGGCGAGGAACGCGAAGATCACCCGCTCCCGTCTCTCGCACGCGATCGCGCGCCTGGAGAAGAACGGCTGGGTGCGCCGCGAGGACTGCCCCTCCGACAAGCGGGGCCAGTTCGCGGTGCTGACCGACACCGGCGTCGAGGTGCTGGGCAAGGCCGCGCCGGGTCATGTCAGCGCCGTACGGCAGGCCTTCTTCGACCGGCTCACGCCCGAACAGCAGAAGGCCCTCGGCGAGGCCATGCTCATCATCGCCGAGGGCCTGCAACCGAAGGACGCGGGCGCGGACCTGCCCTGGCTGCGCTAGGGCCTGTCGTGGAGGGCTCACTCGTGGAGAGCTCCGCCGCGGAAGGGCCCGGACGCGGGTCCGCCCCGGTTCCGTCGAACTCGGAACCGGGGCGGACCCTGGGATTCGTACGGGCGAGGCGTCCCCACCCCGCGCCCGTACGCGAAGTACCGAACGAAGTGCCGAACGAAGCACCCGAAGCACCCGAAGTCCTCGGAGTGCCCGTACGGGTGATCAGTGGGCGATCACCGGCACCTTCACCTCGTCCTCGGCGCCCTCGCCCGCGCCGGACGCCGCGGTCATGTCCGGGCGGCCGGTGTTGATGAGGGTCACGGCGATCAGCGCGGCCACCACGAGGATGCCGACGGCGAACCAGATCGCGCTCGTGTAGCCCTGCACCATGCCCTGCGCCTGGACCAGCTGCCGCTGGGACGCGGAGGTGGCACCGGCGACGTGGTCCTCGATGTACGAGGTGGTCGCCGAGGCGGCGATCGTGTTCAGCAGGGCCGTACCGATCGCGCCGCCCACCTGCTGCGAGGTGTTGACCATCGCGGAGGCGACACCGGAGTCACGCGGCTCCACTCCGAACGTGGCGAGCGACATGGCGGGCATGAACGCCGTACCCATGCCGAGGCCGAGCAGCAGCATGGCGGGCAGGATCAGACCGGCGTACGACGAGTCGATCTCCAGCTGGGTCAGCAGCAGCATGCCGACCGCGGCGGCCAGGAAGCCGGGGCCCATCAGCAGCCGCGGCGCGACCCGGGTCATCAGACGGGCGCCGATCTGGGTCGAGCCCGTGATCATGCCCACGATCATCGGCAGGAAGGCGAAGCCGGTCTTGACCGGCGTGAAGCCCTTGATGATCTGGAGGTAGTAGGTGAGGAAGAGGAAGAGGCCGAACATCGCGATGATCGCGAGGCCGAGCGAGAGGTAGACACCGCCGCGGTTGCGGTCGGTGATCACGCGCAGCGGCAGCAGCGGGGCCTTGACCTTGGACTCGACGAGCACGAAGGCCGCGAGCAGGAGCGCCGACGCGACGAACAGGCCGATCGTCATGGAGTTGCCCCAGCCGTCGGACTCGGCGCGGGTGAAGCCGTAGACGAGCGAGACCAGACCGAGGGTGGACAGGACGACACCCGGGATGTCGAGCGGCGAGCGGTTGCGGCTGCCAGCCGGCTCACGGATGACGAAGTACGCGCCGGCGGCGGCGACGATCGCGAACGGGATGTTCACGAAGAAGGTCCAGCGCCAGTTCAGGTACTCGGTGAGGAAGCCGCCGAGGATCAGGCCTACGGCGCCACCACCACCGGCGATCGCACCGTAGATACCGAACGCCTTGGCGCGCTCCTTGGCGTCCGTGAACATCACGGCGAGCAGGGAGAGCGCGGCGGGCGCGAGCAGCGCGCCGAACGCGCCCTGCAGTGCGCGGGAGCCGAGCAGCATGGCCTCGTTGGTGGCGGCACCGCCCAGGGCGGACGCGCCGGCGAAGCCGATCAGGCCGGTGACGAAGGTGCGCTTACGGCCCCACAGGTCGGCGATACGGCCGCCGAAGAGCAGCAGTCCACCGAAGGCGAGGGCGTAGGCCGTGATGACCCACTGCCGGTTGCCGTCCGAAATCCCAAGGTCCTGCTGGGCGGAGGGCAGCGCGATGTTCACGATGGTCGCGTCGAGAACGACCATCAGCTGGGCGAGCGCGATGAAGACGAGCGCCTTCCAGCGGTTGGCGTTCGCCGTGTCCGGCGTTGCCATTGATGTTCCTGTTTCAGACATGGGGGTACCCACTCCGGTACTTCGCAGCGAAAAAAGGCAAGGGGAAAGGGACGGCTCGTCGTCTGCGACGGGCCGGAAGCTTCTTGGGAGTTACGACTTAAAGAGTGACGACTTACGAGTTGCGACTTACGAGTTGCGAGTCATGGCTTACGACTTACGACTTACGAGGACAGGCTCGTCGCAGTTCCTCCACGGTGGCGGCCACTCCGGGCAGTTCGGAGGGGGCCGGTGCCCGCAGTCCGTCCAGGAACAGCTGCAGATGACGGTGCACGAAGCGGTCGATGCCCTGGCACGGGGTGCCGGGCAGCGGCCTGGTCAGTTGGCTGACGGCGACCATCAGGTCGCCGGACTCCACATCGGTGCGCAGTTGGCCGGCCTCGCGGGCGCGCGCCATCAGCTCCTCGATCAGCGCCATGGTCCGCTCGCGTGCGGCGAACAGATCCGGATGGTTGCGGTCGAAACTCTCGGCGAGCATGGGGCACATGGCGCCGATCCGCTCGTCCGCGGAGAAGTGCACGAAGCCGCTCAGCGACTCGAAGGCGTCGTTGCCTTCGGCGAGTGCCGCCTCGATCCACTCCGACGTACGATCCATGACCGCGCAGACGACCTCTCGGGCCAGCGCGTCGCGGTCCGGGAAGTTGCGGTACACCGTGGCGTTGCCGACACCCGCGCGGCGGGCGATCTCGTCGAACGGCACCTCGGGGCCGAACTCGACGAACATCTCGCGCGCGGCCGCGACGATCCGCTCCCGGTTGCGCAGGGCGTCGGCGCGGGGCCTGGGCACTCGGCGCCGCTCGGGGGTGGCGGTTTCCACGGCGTACTCCTCGTTGACGGATGAAGACTGTGGTGCGATCCGGGGATTCCGTCCCCGTTTCGCTCGGACACATGGCTAAACGGGGAAAGCTTCCCCGGTTATTTCCCAACCCAGAGGTGACCTGCGTCACACCCTCGGGGTCAAGAAACCCACGATCGGGCTCCTCCAACGCGCGCCCACGCATCCCTCGACACAGGGTGATCGCACAGGGTGCAGTCGGTGACCGGGCGGCTGCCGTGAGCGAAGGGCCCCTGCATGCAGCCGACCAGCCGCCGCCGGATACGCCCGCGCCGCGTGGCCGCGCTCGCCGCGGTGTCCGTTCTGACGCTGGCGGTCAGCACCTCCGCCGGCACCGGGCACCTCACGGCCGGCTCCACGACGGCGGGCTCCATCGCGCTGGCCCGCGCCACGGCGCTCGGTCCCTGCATGATCAACGGCACGATCGGCGTCCAGATGGGGGAAGGCATTCCGACCTCCTCCGGCTACGCCCGCTCCACCGGCACCGTCCGGGCCCTCACCCTGATGGTCGACTTCTCCGACGCGCCCGGTGAGGGCAGAGCGCTCGACCGGCTCGGCGAATTCTTCCCGAAGACCCAGGACTGGTTCCGCACCGCCTCCTACGGCCGCATCGACTACCGCCCCGAGACCCCCGTCAGGGACTGGCTGCGGATGCCCAAGCCGTTCAAGGCGTACGGCATAGAGCGCGGCGCCCCCTTCGACCCCGGGTACCGCGACCTGGTCCAGGATCTCGTGACCACGGCCGACCCGAAGGTGGACTTCCGCTCGTACGACCTCCTGAACGTGCTGGTGACGCCGAATGCCGGTCCCTCCGCCCTGGACACGGTCCTGTCCGTCACCTTCGCCGGCAACATGGACGCGCCGATCGCCGACGGTGTCCCGATCTCCAACGCGTCCTTCGTCTACAGCCGCCAGGACGACGGCTCCGGCTCCTACGCCGACACCGGCTACCGGGTACTCCCGCACGAGAACGGCCACACCTTCGGCCTGCCCGACCTCTACACCCAGGACGGCGGAGGCGCGGTCGGCCACTGGGACATCATGAGCGAGGACTGGGGGGCCGACAACGATCTGCTCGGCTGGCACAAGTGGAAGCTGGGCTGGCTCGACCACTCGCAGGTCGGCTGCGCCGCGACGCCCGGGACGACGGAGTACACGCTCACTCCGCTGGCCCGGCCCGGCGGCACCAAGCTCGTCTTCGTCCCCACCGGCACCAGGACGGGGTACGCCCTCGAGCTGCGCACCCGCGAGGGCAACGACTCCACCGTCTGCCGCCCCGGCATCCTCATCTACATGGTCGACGCGGGTATCGACACCGGAAACGGCCCCATCACCGTCTACGACTCCCAGCGCGACACCGGCGGCTGCACCCGCAGCCCCAACGTCCACGCGGAACTCTCCGACGCTCCCTTCACTCCCGGCGAGGCCTTCAAGGACCCCCGGACGGGCATCACGATCTCCGTCGCGAAGGCGGATCTCACGGGGCACTACCACGTGCACGTGACGCGCCGGTGAGAAGCGGGCCGGAGGCAGCGGCCCAGCGCCGACCTGCTGAGTCCACCGGGCACGCACTACGGTGTCTCTTCTGAGATCTCTGAGATCTCTGAGCTCTCTGAGATCCGCAACGGAGAACCCATGCCATCGAACGTCGTGCCGACCGCCGACCCCCGGGACCGGTAGTGAGATCGACCGGTAGTGAGACCGAGGCCGCGGTGCCCGCCGAGGCCGTCACCCCCCTCATCCGCGGTATCGCCGTGCTGCGCCGGCTGACCGAGGCCGACGGCGTGTCCAGTCTCAGCGGCCTGGAGCGGTCCACCGGACTCGCACGCTCCACCGTCGACCGGATCACGGCGACCCTCGCGCGCAGGGGGTACGTACGTCTCGACGGCCGGGACGCCGTACTGGCCCCCCGTCTGATGGAACTCGGCAACGCCTACCTGGCCGCCCTGCGCCTGCCCCGCCTCCTCGACGCGCACGCCGACGCCCTCGCCGACGAACTCGACGAGTCGGTGTCGCTCGCGGTCGGCGACCGGGACGGCATCCGCTTCATCCACCAGGCGACCCGGCGCCGCGCCATGTCGCTGAGCTTCCGCATCGGCGACCTGCTCCCCGCCGAACGCACCGCGCCGGGCCCGCTGTTCGCCACCGAGTGGGGCGAGCCGGAGTGGGCGTGGTGGCACGAGCGGCGTACGGCCGATCCGGAGGACCGGGGGTTCCCGGCGGTCCCGGCACGGAGCCGTCCGCTCGATACGGACTCCCGTGAGGAGGTCCGACTCCCCACCGTCGGCGACGACTTCGAGCGGCGTACGGCCGAGGCGCGGGAGGCCGGGTGGGCGCTGGACGACCAGTTGATCGAACCGGGCCTGGTCGCCATCGCCCTGCCCGTGCGGGAGGCGGGCCGGATCGCCTGTGTGGTGAGCGTGGTGAGCCACACCAGCCGCCACACCGCGGCCGACCTGCGCGACACCGTGCTGCCACGGCTGCGGACGGCCGTCGCCGCGATGGAGCGGGAGTTGCGGGAGGCCCCGCCCGCCGAACCCGTCGCCCCCTCCGGCCTCGCCGTCTGGACCGGCGCCTCCAAGCAGGAGCTGGGCCGGGAGTTCATCGAGTCGCTGGCCCGCGGCCTGACCGTGATCACCGCCTTCGGCGAGGGCCGCGCCCAACTGACCCTCACCGACGTCGCCCAGGCCACCGGGCTCGCCCGTGCGACCGCCCGCCGCGCCCTGATCACCCTGGAACACCTCGGATACGTCACCGCACGCGACCGCTTCTTCCGGCTCACCCCCCGGGTGCTGGGCCTCGGTTTCCCACCGCTGTCGCGGACCTCGCTCGCCGAGATCGCGGCCCCGCACCTCACCGAACTCTCGCAGCGACTGCACGACTCGGTGTCGCTGGCGGTCCTGGCCGGCGACGAGATCCAGTACACGTGCCGCGTCAGCATCAGCCGCATCATGAGCGTCAACGTCAGCGTCGGCACCCGGCTGCCCGCGTACGCGACCTCACTGGGCCGGGTGATGCTGGCGGACCTTCCCGAACCCCAACTCCCCGAGCGGCTGCCCGCGTTCACCCCCCGCACGGTCACGGACCCGGGCCGGCTGCGGGCCGTCCTGGACCGCGTACGGGAAGAGGGATACGCCCTCGTCGACGAGGAGTGGGAGCAGGGACTGCGGGCGATCGCCGTACCGGTGCGGGAGCGCGGTGGGCGGGTCGTGGCCGCGGTCAATGTCGCGATGCACAGCAGTCGTCGTACGGCTGAGGAGTGCGTGGCCGAGGTGCTGCCCCCATTGCGTGCGACGGCGGAGCGGATCGAGGGGGATCTTCGGGTGGCGGGGCGGTTTCGGCGGGTGCCGAGCGCGTGACCCTGTGACCGGGCGTTCACACGTGAACGCCCGTGCCGGCACAAAAGGCAGTCCTCCACGCCGCGGAAGTCACCCGGGCCCGGCGGACGCGCAGGAAGCGCCCCAGCTCGGTGCCGTTCGACTGCTCACTGTTCGTGTCTTCGCGTGTGCGAGGGCCGATGACCTCGGCGGTAGGCGCGTGGGGGCCCTGTCACGCCCCGGAACGTGGCTCCCCCGCTCAGCACGGCCTGGCACCCGGCGCGCTGAGCCCGCAGGCTCTATAGGTCGCAGAACTCGGCCGTGGCCGACTTCGCCCATCCCGGGCCGTACGCGTAAGCCGTACTCGCAGCCACATTCGTAGCCGCATTCGTAGTCGCACTCGTAGTCGCACTCGTAGTCGCACTCGCGAAGGAGAACACCGCATGACAACGTGGACGAGCGAGGAACTCGACAGCGTCGGCCACGCGGAGGAACTGGAGATCGCGTCCCTGCGCAGCGGCGGCACGCTGGGCAGTCGGCGGACCATCTGGGTCGTACGCCTGGGCGACGACATCTACGTCCGCTCGGTCAACGGGCCGGGCTCCGACTGGTACCGAGGCACCCGGGCCCGCCAGGAAGGCCGGATCGAGGCCGACGGCGTGACAAAACTCCAAGCACACCCCCCACTGGAGAATTCATGTTCACCGTCAACGCCTACACCGCGACGTCCGCGACCGCCCCCCTCGCCCCGGCCACCATCGAGCGCCGCGAGGCAGGCCCGCACGACGTCGTCATCGAGATCAAGTACTGCGGCATCTGCCACTCCGACATCCACCACGCCCGCAGCGAGTGGGGCCCGACGACCTATCCGGTAGTGCCCGGACACGAGATCGCGGGCATCGTCACGCAGGTGGGCTCCGAGGTCACCAAGTACGCCGCCGGTGACCGGGTCGGCGTCGGCTGCCTGGTCAACTCCTGCCGCGAGTGCGCGCCCTGTCTGCGGGGCGAGGAGCAGTACTGCCTCCAGGGCAGCACCCTCACCTACGGCTCCATCGACAAGGACGGGACGCTCACCCAGGGCGGCTACTCCACCCACATCGTGGTCACCGAGGACTTCGTGGTCGGGATCCCCGAGGGCATCGGCCTGGACGAGGCGGCCCCGCTGCTGTGCGCGGGCATCACCACGTACTCCCCGCTGCGCCGCTGGGGCGCGGGCCCCGGCAAGAAGGTCGCGATCGTCGGCCTCGGCGGGCTCGGCCACATGGCCGTCAAGCTCGCGCACGCGATGGGCGCCGAGGTCACCGTCCTGTCGCAGTCACTGAAGAAGGTGGACGACGGCCTGCGTCTGGGCGCCGACCACTACTACGCCACCGGCGACCCGGCCACCTTCGAGCAGCTGGCCGGCACCTTCGACATCATCGTCAACACGGTGAGCGCGAAGCTGGAGCTGGACTCCTACCTGTCACTGCTGGCGGTGGGGGGTGCCATGATCAACGTCGGCGCCCCGGCCGAGCCGCTGTCGCTGAGCGTCTTCTCGCTGATCATGCAGGGCCGGTCGTACGCCGGTTCGCTGATCGGCGGCCTCCGCGAGACCCAGGAGATGCTGAACTTCTGCGCCGAGCACGGTATCGGCGCCGAGGTCGAGGTCATCCCGGCCTCCGGGATCAACGAGGCGTACGAGCGTGTCCTCGGCTCCGACGTGCGCTACCGCTTCGTGATCGACACCGCGACGCTGGCCTGATCCACGGCCGCGTCTCCTGAGACCACCCCGTACGAGGCGCCGTCCCCCGAGCCCTCGTACGGGGTGCCGCCTCGGCACCGACCCGGAGGTCGTCGATCAGTCGCCACGACCTACCCCAGACCGCGAAGCGCGATCTCCAACGAAGACACGCACGAACAACATCACCGAAGAACTCCCCGCCCTCTGAATCCCCCGCTGCCTTCCGCGCGGTCCCGCAAGAGGACCACTGCCCTCCGAGCCCCCATGACGCCCCGGCGCCCGACCGACAACCGCTAGACTGTGCGTGGTGCGCCGCTTCGGCGGGGCACCCTGTGGATGTCTGGGGCCCCGAAGGTCGAGATCCGCCCACTATGGGCAGTTCTCCCACACCTTCGCCCGCACATCCCCGCCTTCGCCTTCGTAGCTCAGGGGATAGAGCACCGCTCTCCTAAAGCGGGTGTCGCAGGTTCGAATCCTGCCGGGGGCACAGCAAAACGCCTGTTCAGAGGCCCTTCCGTCCAACGGACGGGAGGGCCTTCGTACTCGCAGCACACATATGGCACACATGCGGCTGCGGGCAGAGGTGGGGAGCTGCGCGAGATGCCTGCCAAGGACGAGCTGGCCCGGCGCCGGTACGAGAAGCTGGTCGACCTCTTGGAGGGCCTGATGCGGGCTTCACTGAAGCCTCGCTACCGGGGCTACCACGGGCAGCTGATCCTGAGCAGCGGCAATCTTGAGGAAATGGGCGAACTGAAGGACATCCGTCGTGCTGCACGCGAGGCGGGCCGTCGTCTCGGCTGGCACCCGAAGACCCACGTCGTCGACGCAAGACTCTTCGTGTATGACGACCGCGAGGTCCCCAGGGAGATCAGCGAGCTGGCCGCGGGGGATGCTGCTGACGCAATCGACGCAGAACTCCGCGGCCGCGAGTAGAAGCAAGTACGGTCGGTCGTCGCCGCCCCACCTTTACTGAAGAGCCTGTACAGCATGCCGGAAATCTGTCGAGCCCGACCCTGCGGCGGCTCTACCCTTCCCGCATGGCCCATGGAAAGACCTCGTATGTTTGCCTGCCCTGCCGGGCCTCGTACAAGCAGCCCTACCCCGGCTACCACGACCACGACCGGGTCTGTCCACGCTGCGCCGAACCACTGATCCACGTCGGCTCCGCCTTCGCGGCGCCCAAGAGGCGGGACACCGCCGCCTGGCGCACCCTCTCCGTGCTGCTGCACGCCGGTGTGCGCTTCCACAAGAGTTGCTGCGGCGGCCCCGGCTACCGCCCACGCACCCTCAGCGAGGTGCGCGAGCGGATGGCCTACGCCCGGGCCACCGGAGAACCATTCGCTCAGGCGTTGGTCCGCGGCGAGCTGCCCTAGTACTCCAGCTGTAGATCGTGATCTTGCTGGCCCCGTGCCAGATCTCGGGCCGAACTGATCCCCGTCTCGATTGGTCCGGTCCGATGCGCTTGCTGTCTCAGCTGGACTGGTCAGTGGAGGGACTGATGGTGCTGTCCGTGCCGTAGAAGCGGCCCTGTTCACACAGGGCGTCAATCTCGGCGTTGTCTTCCTCGCTCAGTTGCCCGTCCAGCGCGACACTGATGACGCGTCGGGCTCGGGACAAGCGCCGGGCGACATCCCAGTCGACGATGAACTTGCCGATGGTGTGCTCGTCGGCGGTGCCGAATGCCATGCGGGATCCAAGTTGGTCGAGGGAAACCACGAACTCGTTCAGGTCCTGCAGGACTGCGACGACCTCGTTGAGGGGTATGCGGATCTCTCGGGAGGACATGTCCATCGGCCGACTCAACTCCAGAGCTGGTGCTTCGGCCCCGACCGTGATCCTGCTCGTCAGGGTCGGTCCGGGAACGGGTACGGCCACCGGTGATCATCGGTGTGTGAAGACAGAAGATCAGACGGTGGCCGCAGGTCACAGCATAGATCCTGCCCGGTGGCAGGAGACGTTCGAGATCCTGATGGGCCGTATCGCGGGACGGTTCGTCAGGGTGGAACCACGGCAGCGGGCACGGGCGTTCGTGCTCGGCTTGCTGTCGGACCTGCCGCGCAAGAACTGCTGGACGCTCGCCGAGCATGCCGGGGACGCGACCCCGTACGGTCTGCAGCATCTGCTGTCGAGGGCCAAGTGGGACGCCGACGCGGTACGCGACGACATCCGTGGCTTCGTCGTCGGGCAACTGCACGACGACGCGGCAGTCCTGGTCGTAGACGAGACCGGTGATCTCAAGAAGGGCGCCGCCACGGTGGGCGTGCAGCGGCAGTACACCGGCACCGCCGGACGCATCGAGAACAGCCAGGTCGCTGTCTATCTCGCCTACTCCACCCCGCGGGGCCATGCGGCGATCGACCGGGAGTTGTACGTTCCGCGCTCCTGGACCGAGGACCCGGCCCGCTGCCGGGCCGCCGGAATACCCGACACCGTCGGC